>CALESE010000034.1 GCA_937907205.1 uncultured Romboutsia sp.
ATAATATTTAATACATGATATATTATATAACCTTTTTTTAATATGTCTAGTTAATTTTTTATTTTAAATTTTTAAATTAAATTCATTAATAATGGAATTAATATTACAGTTATTATTCCCGCGACTCCTATTGATAGTCCACTCATAGCACCTTCTACTTCTCCCATCTCTAAAGCCTTTGTAGTTCCTAAAGCATGTGCTGATGTTCCAAGTGCAATACCTTTTGCCACAGGATGATTTATATTGCCTATCTTAAATACTATTGGTGCTATTATTGCTCCTAAAATTCCTGTCAAAACTATTGCTACAACTGTTATTGCATCTATTCCATTTAAAGTACTTGTAAGAGATAATCCCATTGGTGTTGTTATTGATTTTGGAATTAAAGAGTTTATTATATCTACGTTTGAATTAGTTATCTTTCCTATAATTATAATAGATACAAATGATGATACTACTCCACAACAAATACCTGCTAATATCTCAATCATATGCTTTTTAAATAAATCAAATTGTTTATACAGTGGAACTGCTAAAACTATTGTAACTGGACCTAAAAAATAATTTATTGTATCTGACCCTATCTTATAGTTTTCATATGGTATTTTACTTATTTTTAAAAATAATATTATCCCCAAAATAGATAATAATAATGGGTTTAATATAGGATTTTTAGTTTTTCTTTGAATATATAAACTTATATTAAAAAATAAAATAGTTACTATTATACCAAATATTGGTGTATCTAAAATATTATACATACTTACTCCTCCATCTATTTATTTTTTATCATGCTTTGAACAACAAATCCAGTTATATACATAACTATAAGTGTACTTAATGCTATTGTTATCAAAAGAATCCATATATTATCTTTAATAAGGTCTAGTGAACTTATTAAAGATACTCCTGCTGGTATAAAGAATATAGCCATATTATTTAATAGCAAATCACTAAGTTCTTTTATAAAATCAAGTTTTATTACTTTAAATTGTAGTAATAAAAATAGTAAAATCATACCTATAATACTACCAGGAATAATAACTATATTTTGTATTATTGAACTAATATACTCTCCTATAGACCATATCCCTAATATTAAAGCTAGCTGATTAAATAATTTCATCTTTTGTCCTCCTTCCAAATATACAATCAAAATTTAAGGGAGATAAATTATCTCCCTTCCTTTAACTTATATATTACTACTCATATAATATTTTTTCAAATTTTTTATAAAATTAACTTTCCATTTTTATCTATATAATTATTATTTTCGCCTTCTATTACTTCTGCATACCCATCTTCAAAATCTGATATTGAGTCATATACAGGTATTATTTCTATCTCCCCTGATTTATTAATAAATCCCCATACGCCTCCTTTTGGATAGATAACTCCTCTACTTAATGATTTATATCCTATATTAAATCTAGCTAACCCGTCTTTAAAATTGCATGCATAATCAAAAATTGGTTCTATAATAATTTCACCGTCTCTATTTATATATCCCCATTTATCATTTATACAAACTGCTGCTAAATTTTCATAAAAAGGTTTGGCTCTATCATATAATAAGTCAATTTTTAAATTACCATTTTTATCAATATACCCCCATTTATCATCAATTCTTACAGCTGCTAAACCTTCAGAAAAATCAGTTGCAATATTATACTTAGGAGTTACTATAAAATCTCCATATTTATTTATATAACCATATTTATTTTTCATTTCAACTAAGGCAATACCTTCATTAAATTGATTTACATAGGTAAATTTAGTAGGTATAACTATTTTTCCATATTTATTTATAAATCCCCACTTTTTATTTATTTTAACACCAGCTAAATCTTCTTTGAAGTTTGAGGCAGAGTCAAATTTTGGGTTTATAACTTCCTCTAAATATGTATTAAGATAACCGTATTTGTTATTAATCTTAACTCTAGATAACCCTTCATGAAACTCTGATGCACTTTCTAAATGAAGCAATATATTCAATTGTCCATCTTGCTTTATATATCCAAATATCCATCTTGTACTATTTCTTATATTCTTTATATAAGTTACTACACAATATCCATTTCTAAATCTTTCTGATACAAATTTAAATTTAGGCTTTATTATAATATTTTTCTCTTTATCTATAAATCCATACTTTCCATTCCTAAGTACTGGAAGAAATAAGCTTTTTTGAGCCATACTTATCCTCCTAAAAAATATTTATATAATCTCAGTTATTAAATATTATTATTTTATAAAATATACTATGCTTATTTTTCCATTACTGTTAAATTTTAATACTTAAAAATTATATTTAATAAATTTTAAAAAGTTTTTATAATATAAAAAGTATTACACATAATGTAATACTTTTTATATTATAATATTTATCTTTCTTTTAAAATTTCATTTACTTTTGAGTTATTATACATACTATTTGGAACTTCATTTTTTAAACCATAAAATGTTTCTTGAGCATCTTTTAAATTACCTATATTATAATATAACATACCTAATTGATAGAATGAATCATCATAATATTGATCTTCACTTGTATAAGTATTTATATACTTTTTATAGTATTTTATAGCATCTTCATTATTTTTAATTTTTTCACTTAAAAATGCTACCTGATATATTGATTCTGAAATATACTTTTTAGTTTTTCCATTTGAGACTATTTTTTTTAATATTTTTATTGCATCATCATATTTCTTCTCTTTTTTAAGATTTAATCCATCTTTATAAAGTGTTTCTTCATCTTTTAATACTACTGAATTTGATTGCTCATTTTTTACTTTATTTAATTCTTTATTTGTGTCACTAATAATTTGATTTGCTTTATTCAATTCTTCATTTGTATCACTAATAACTTGATTAGCTTTATTAAGCTGTTCTTCATTTTTTATAATTTGGTTATTTAATTTTTCAATTTTATTTTTGCTGTTAATATAAAATATAACCATTCCTAATACTAAACATCCCATAGCTATATATGGTATAAAATTTTTCTTCTTGGGAGCTTTTTCTTCAATATGGTTCGTTTCTTCTTCACCCTCAATTTTTTCTTCAAATATACCGTTATCTTTATCTATCTTTCTAAGTTCTAAAAGATAATGTTCTCTTTTAGCTGCGTTTCCAAGTTTATCATAAATAAGAGATAATATAACATAGGGTTCTATAAATTCTGGATTTTCATCTATTATATTATTTAATATTTGTATAGATTCATTATTTAAATCTTCATTTATAAATCTTATTGAATGATTATATCTGCTTAAAAATACTTTAAATTCATCTGATGATAATATATCTACATATTTTCTTGATAAATCATTGTTACCATAACACATTGATGTATAAAAACTTTCAAACGACTTTGAAAAATCACATTTTAGTAACTTTAATAAGCCTTTTAAATTTAATATATCTGAATCCTTAGGATTAATTTCTAATGCTTTTTCTACTAAATCACAAGCACTAGTTATATAATTTTTTTCAGCTAAATCTAATGCATTATTATATCTTTTATACGACTCTAACTTAAGTTCCTTTGAAGTTTCTTTAGAATTACTATTTAAGGTCTTTTGAAGATTAAGTATTGTTTCTTCTTTGTAATTTGTCGTTACATAACTTTGCTTTAGTGCTTTTAATGTTTCATTATTTTCTTCTTCATCTATATTAAAAAATGTTAAATCACTATTATTTCCTTCTATTAGATTTATATCCAAATTTTTTCTAGGCATATTCTCTATGTCTTTTTTTATATTGCTACCTAAAATAATAATCGCCTCCTTAACTCATATATATCTAAGATATCATATCTGATATTTTTAGTCAAAAACATACATAATTTACCATATATTAAAATTTCTTAAATACTTTTTTTAACAAAGCAAGCTTTTCACTTGTATATGGAGGATATTTTATAGGAATATCTATTATTGAAGATTTCATAACACTTTTTTGATGTGTAAATGTTTCAAAACTTTTTTTACCATGATAAGAACCAATTCCACTTAAGCCTATACCTCCAAAAGGAAGATTATGGTTTGTAATATGCATTATAGTATCATTTACACATCCACCTCCAAAAGATATCCTATTTATAATTTTATTTTCAAAATTGATATCTCTTGTAAATAGATAAAGTGCTAAAGGATTTTTATTTTTATTCACAATATTTATAATATCATCAAATTCTACATATTCAATTACTGGTAAAATTGGACCAAATATTTCCTCTTTCATTATTTCATCATCTAAATTAATATCATTTAGTATTGTAGGCTCTATCTTTAAATTATTTCTATTATACCTTCCACCATAGTACAACTTATCATAATCAATTAAATTAACTAGCCTATTAAAATTATTTTCATTTACTATACTTGTGTAGTCATAACTATCTATTGGACTACTTGTATAAAATTCATTAATGTATTTCTTTATATACTCTAATAATTTATTTTTTATAGATTTATGAACTATTACATAATCTGGAGCTATACAAGTTTGTCCTGCATTTAAAAATTTTCCCCAAACTATTTTTTTTGCACTAAGTTTTATATCTACACTTTTATCAACTATGCATGGACTTTTTCCACCAAGTTCTAGTGTACATGGAATTAAGTTTTCACTAGCTGATTGCATTACTATTTTACCTACCCTTGGACTTCCTGTAAAAAATATATAATCAAATTTTTCTTTTAAAAGATATTGATTTACATTTAAATCCCCTTCTATAACTGCAATATAATTATTATTAAAATTTTCATTTATAATCTCACTTATTACTTTAGATACATTAGGAGATATCTCTGATGGTTTTAATACAGAGCAGTTACCTCCTATTATAGATCCTATTAAAGGTGACATAGTCAACTGAAAAGGATAATTCCATGGAGACATTATCAAGCAAATACCATAAGGTTGATTGTATATATATCCCTTAGATCCAAAATTTAGTATAGGCGTTTTAACTTTTTTTGGTTTATTCCATTTTTTTAAATTTAACTTTGCATTTTTTATTTCTGATATTATTACTCCAATCTCAGTTTCATAAGATTCAAATTCACTTTTATTTAAATCAGCTTTTAAAGCTTTTAATATTTTATATTCATTTTTATTTATAACATTTAATAGTATATCTAGCTGATTTAATCTAAAATCGATATTTTTAGTTTTTTGTGAGTTAAAATATATCCTTTGACCTTCTACAATTTTATTTATTTTTTCAAAGTTCATTATACACTTGCCTCCTATTTAACTTTCAAAAAAATAACCTTTGAGTTTACAAAGGTTATTCTTAATTAATTATTTTGTTGTATAGGTACCTCTGGACTATTATTTTCTTGTACGTCTCCAGGTTGAGTTATTTCTGAATTAATATCTTTTGAAGGTTGGTTTTCTTGTGGTTGATCTACTGGAGGAACAACTGGCTTTTCTTCTACTGGCTTTTCCATAGTTCCAACTGCTATTACTCCTTGTTTTTTAGGATAATATGATTTTGCTACTTTTTCTTTTTTGATAACATTGCCTTGTTTATCTTTATATATTCTATATGTAGATACAGTATAACCATCTCTACCTTTTTCCATGACTTTCTCTTCACCTTTTAATATAGTTGGATCATCTACTTTTTTTGTAGGCGCTTTAGATACATTATCTGTATTTGTTTCTATTTGTATATTTTGCTTATCTTTAGAGCTTCCATATATTTGGCAAGTTACAGTATTTCCTGATACATAATTTTTAATATATATTGGGTGATTAAGATTATTTTTAAATACAAAATCTATACCACTATCTGTAACTGTCGCATCTCTTCCTTTAGATACATAGCTAGGTGCTATTGAGTGATTCCTTAACTCTACGTATTCTAATCCTGCATATAATGTTGCATTATAAAGGGTTGTTGATACTTGGCAAACTCCACCACCTATACCTTCTTGCATCACACCTTGTACTATTACAGGAGCATCTTTATACCCATTATCCACAGTTCTCTTACCAGTAGCTTTATTATATGAGAAAGTATCTCCTGGCATTAATAATATATCATTAGTTCTATTTGCCGATAACCTTATATTTGTACTTCTTCCAGCTACACCTGAGTTAAACTTAGTTGTATAACTTCCAAGTAATGTATTTACTTCTTGTAATTGTTCTGTTTTTATATTTGGTTCAACTTTTGATACTACTAACTCTTCTTTTCCATTTCCTTTTTTAAGTTTTGTTGCTATATTGTTTAATGTATCTTCAATATTAACTTTAAGACCACTCTTTGATTCTTTTACATTTACATGAGACCCATTTATGCTTATCCTTGCATCTTGTACATCTTGATCTACATCTTTTGCTATTTCAATTATTTCATTTTTTAGTTTTTCTTCATTATAATTTACTTCTAATTTAACTTTATTTTTTTCCCCTAAATTTGATTTTATAGTTTTCGCTATATTTTCTATAAAGTTACCAGATCTATTTAAATTGTATGCATCTTCTATTGCCTTATCTATATTATATGATAAATCTATCTTTTTAGTGTCTATTTTCCATGATTTATCCATATAATTAAATTCTAAATTATCTATATTATATATTTTTTCCAATTCTAACTTTGCTTGAGTTTTAGTTAAATTGCTTATATTAGTATTGTTTATGTAAGTATTTTTTACAATTTTATCCCCTGATATTTGACTCCCAATTGTTGTTATAAATAAAAGTATAATTGCAATAACAATTCCTACCAAAGAATATATTCTCTTTTTATTACCCATTAATACTCTTCTCCTTAAAATAAATTTTCATATGTTTAAATTTAAACAAAACAAATTTTTCTACTTTTTATCATCTATTTAATTATTATAATACTTTATATGATAAAAAGTCTAATTTAAAATTATTACATTTTTTTAACTTTTGTAAATATATAAATATTCACTTTACTAATATAAATTACTGCAGTAATATAATTTCTTTAATAATAAAAAATGGATCCTTTATAGAATCCATTTTTTATTATTAATACTCTTTTATTTTATCATCTGTAACTTTATATATTTTTTCACTATATATATTAATTAAGTAAACATCTTTTGGTTTAAAAAATCCTTTATTAACTATTTCATAATAATATAAATCTTCATCTTTTCCTAAAAATTTATCTAAATCAATATTTTCATTAATATTTCTTTTAGCCCTTTCCTTGGATACTGTATTTATATTTTTATATTTAACACCTTTTGTTTCAAGCTTATTCTTTAATAAAAATTGAGCCTTATCTTCACTTATAGAAAACTGAACTTGACCATCATCTAATATTCTAAAATATCCATCTGAATAATTTGTATTATATTGTTTATTTGTATCTTTATAAGAATATATTTCTTTATTTTCTGCATTTATTAGTAATTCATCAATTAACGTTTCATGTTCAAATACTTCAACATAGTAATGCTTTTTACCATTTATCATATCTTGATATGAATTTATAGATAAGTATTTTTTATTTATTCCACTTTTTCTAGTTATTAAATTTATTATATCATCTGATGTTAATGTATACATAGACAAATTCTTTTGGTATTTCTTTTCTAATTCAAGTACATTTTCATCATCAAAATAATATTTCTTTATATAACTTAAATATTGTAAAGCTTCTTCATAATTACCTTCACCATTAGATTCTTCAGCTTTTTCTATATAATAATCATACATATTATCTATACATTCTTCTTTTTTATTTTGAGCTAATTTATAATATTCTTTATCCTCCTCTAAAACTTTGTCATATCCTTGTATAGCTTCATAATATTTATATTTATCTTGATCAGATTTTGCAGTTTCATATATTTGTCTTGATTCATATATTTCTTTTATATTATGCTTATATACATCTAATTCATCGCTAAAGATTTTTAAAGTTGCTATTGCATTAATATAAGAAAGAGCTCTGTCATAATCTATATTTTCATTTACATACATTTCACTTGCTCTTTTAACTTGTTCAATAATCATTTGATTATTTAATTCTAATTGGTCTAATACATTTATTGAATTTATTAATGATAAATATGATTCTTTTGATATTTCACCATTTATATATTTATCACCTTTATTAATAATTAATTTATCTATCTTGTTAGATATAGATTTATTAAACCTTTTCATCTTATTTTCTGTAAAACTCTTTTTCAAATCATTATAATAGTTATTTGCTAAAGAATATTTTCCTTGTTCTATATGATTTAATAAAATTTGAGATTCTTTTCCTACACTAAATTCTTCACTACTTAAAAAGAATACTATAGCTAATAATATAAGTCCTAGTATTGATAATGAAAATTTAATTATAGATTTTCTTTTGCTATCTATAAAATCTATTCCTTTATCAAACAGTTCCTTAAAATTCATTATTGTTTCCTTTCTAGATTCATAAAATTTATATAACTTTGTTTAATTATATCATATAAATACATTATTAACCATATATTCCAATAGAAGACATTTAAATTTTAAACATCTTAATTTTTAAAAATATAAACTATACTTGAGTCATCTTTTGTAGTTAAATAGCTTAAATAGTTTAAATGTTTTTTATATCCTTTATCAAGTATATTTCTTGAAAATACATCCTTGTTATATTTTTGTATAGTATTTTCTAAATCTAAAAATAATTCATTATCATTTTTAAAACTATTTTCATATCCATCTGTAAACATAATTATATTATCAAAATTATTTTTATCTATATAATAATCCATATTTTTATATGCCTTACTTTTCCCAAGTGCATTAACAATTCCTTTTTGTTTTATTTTTATTACTTTATTATAAATCCTATCTTTTTTAACAATTATATCTCCATCACCTAATTTGAGATATAATATATAATCATTTGTTATCATAACAGATAACAATGTCGTTGAATATTTTGTAAACTCAGTTTTAAATACTATCGGATTGAAACTTTTATAATCTTTATCAACTAATTCAACCCATCTATCATATATTTCTTTTTGTATATTATAATTATTTAGATTTACCTTTAATTCATTTATATCACTGTTTATATATTTTTTTAATACTTCTATAGATGATCTACATGCTAATTTTGCTCCTCTATCACTATATCTAAAAAAAGATGTGCTATGACCATCTGCTACAGAACATATTATTACATCGTTTTGTAATATATATTGTATAAAATCTTGAGATCCAATACCTTTAATTAAATTTTTGTATCCTGTAACTTTTCCTTCAAATACCTCGTAACCCATTTATTATTCCCCCTAAAAATACTTATAATTAGATGTATTTTCTAAATCTATAAATTATAACTTTATATAATAAAAAAGACACAGAAATTGCTGTGCCTTAAATTAATAATTAATTTATTCAGTTATACTTATTATGAAATCTTTCTTTTTCTTACTTGACTTTGAGTTTTTGATTTTGTAGTTTTATTTACAACTTTACTATAATTTACTTTTTTATTAGTTTTCTTTTTAGAAAATATACTTTTAGATTCATATAAAACTAATCCTATAATTAATCCAACAGTTATAAAACTAAAAATCATAAAGTAGTAATCTACTGTAATGAATATTCTCATTAAAGAATTTATAATCAACAAAGCAAATGTTATAGAAAAGCTTGCAATAATTGACATAATCGATATTTTTATAACTTTTTTCAACTCATTCACCCCATATAGTAACAATTCTATTCATATACCATTATACTTAAATATAGCAAAAATATCAAAAAATAGCAATTAATATCATTATTTTTATTAAATTAATATTAATGTGATATTTTCTCAATTGTAACAATAATAAGATTTTATAAATACAATATATATAGATTATATGTTATTAAGGGGTGATATTTTATGCCATGTCTACCAAGCTTAGGATCTAAGGCTCCTAATTTTGAAGCTAATACAACTTTTGGACCTATTAAACTTTCTGATTATTGTGGTAAATGGGTTGTTTTATTTTCTCATCCTGGTGATTTTACTCCAGTTTGTACTACTGAATTTTTATGCTTTGCTAAATATTATAATGAGTTTAAAAATAGAAATACTGAATTGATAGGACTTAGCATAGATAGCAATAGCTCACACTTAGCATGGGTCTATAGTTTATTAAAACTTACTGGAGTTGATATTCCATTTCCTATTATAGAGGATCGAGATATGCGTGTAGCTAAATTATATGGAATGATTTCAGAGCCTATGAGTAATACTTCAACTGTAAGATCTGTATTTATTATAGATGATAATCAAGTTCTAAGAACTATACTTTATTATCCTCTAACTACTGGAAGAAATATTCCTGAAATACTTAGAATTATAGAGGCATTACAAACATCCGATAGAGATAATATTGTAACTCCAGCTAACTGATTATACGTTCTATTATTACTGTTTTAATATATATAACTTATCATACTTGATATAATCTATCTTTTAGCTAAAACGATTAACTACAAATAAGTATTTAGCTTATTGCTAATTCACAGAATTGAAATATAATTATTAAGATAAATAAAATCTTAAATAATTAAGTTTAAGTTTTTATTGAATT
>CALESE010000035.1 GCA_937907205.1 uncultured Romboutsia sp.
GATGAATTCCCAATATATATACAAAATGGAAAATATTACTACATATTTGATAAAAAAATAAGAGAATACAAAAAAGAAAATGATATACCACTAGACTTAGATGCTAAGGAAAGTTTTTATTATCTAGTAGATAGATTAATTAATGAAGGAATATTATCACCAGAAGATAGAAATTTAAAAGCTACAAAACTTCAAAAGAAATTAAATGAAAATGCTATTTATCCTCCAATTCTTGTAAGTAAATGGTTATTTACAGAGCAAAAAAATAAACAAGATTGGTTAGAAAGCTATAAGATAAAAACTCCAAATATAAGTGCTAAGGAAGCATTTAAAAAAATAAGAGAGTATTATGAAATAGATACTAAGGTCAAAAAATATTCTGAACAAGATAAAAAGAATATTGAAACATATGAAACTAACACAAGTATAACTGATAAAGATGCAAGAAAGATATTTGTTGTAAGAGATTTAGTAAAATCACAAGGTTATTCTCAATATAATCCAGTAACAATAGCTAAAGACATAAAGCAAGAAACTATTTCTCAACTTGAAGAATATGCTATGGATTTACCAGGAGTAACAGTTGAAGTAGAACCAGTAAGATATTATCCAAACAACTCATTAGCATCTCATATGCTAGGTCATATGGGGAAAATGCCATCAACTAATGAAGACTATTATCTAAAGAGAGAATCTGGAAAGAAATATCTAAAAGGTGATACAGTAGGTCTAGCTGGTGTAGAAAAAAGCTATGAAGAGCAGCTTAAAGGTGTAGATGGATATAAGAAGGTTCAAGTTGATGCCTTAGGAAGAATAACTAAAGATCTTGATGTTAAAGAACCTATTTCAGGAGACACTGTGTATTTAAGTATAGATAAAGATTTACAGGAAAAAGCGGAAGATGTTTTAAAAAGAGCAGTAGATACGGCAAGAACAGGTGGAGTTTTTAGAAGTCCGTTTGGGGATAAAACATTTAGTAATCCAGCTCCTAATGCAAAATCCGGATCGCTTATGGCCATAGATGTAAAAACAGGTGATGTATTAGCTATGGCAAGTTATCCGGACTATAATCCGAATAAGTTTGTAAATGGAATATCACAAGAAGATTATAATGCGCTTCAACCTAAAAATAAAAATGATGTTTTAGCACCAAATGCTCAAGTTAACATGAATGCTCAAGCTGTATTCCAACCAGGATCTATATTTAAGATGGTTGTAGGTATGGCTGCAATAGACAATGGATTAAGCCCAAATTATTCAATAAATGACCCAGGTGTTGTATATCTAGGTAAGAACAAATCAGGTAGACCATTTGCCGATTATTTTTGGCATAAAAGTAGAGGTAATCATGGATATACCAATTTATATAAAGCAATACAAGAATCATGTAATGTATATTTTTACACTATAGGTTCAGGAAAGAACTGGTCAGGAGGTAAAGATCCAGAAGTAAAAATAGGACCAAATGATATATTAGAATACGCTAAGCTATTTGGTTTAGATGATTATACAGGATTAAATACTGAAATAGATGAAAGAAAGGGTTCTGTTCCAACAGTTTCAGCCAAACTAAAAAGTATACAATCATTACTTAAAAGTAAACTTAATAAAGAGATGTTTAATGATTTTACTGATATAACTAAGGCAGAAAATCCTGAAGAATTTGAAAAAAGAATAGATAAAATTGTTGGATGGGCAGCTGAAGAAAAAACTCTTACTAAAAGTGAGACTATGAAGCGTCTTATTGACATGAAAGTTAAAGAAGATAGGGTAAATGATTTATCAGATCTTATGGTATTTAACTACTTTAGACAAGCTAAATGGATTACAGCAGATACGTTTAATATTGCAATAGGTCAAGGAGAAAATCAATATTCTCCTGCACAAATGGCAAGATATATTGCAGCAATAGCTAATGGTGGTGATTTAGTAGATTTATCTGTTATAGATAGGACTATATCTAGTGATTATTCTTCAGTTGATATAGATGAAAATAAAAAGACTAAGATTCCATTTAAAAATAGTGAGAATTTACAAGAACTTAAAAAAGGTATGGTTAGAGTTACAACAAATGGAACTGGTAAAGGGGTCTTTGCAAACTTCCCAGTTTCGGTAGCTGCAAAGACTGGAACAGCAGAAAAAAGTGGTAAAATTCCTACTGCAAATGAGTATGAATACCTATTAAATCATATGAAATCTTATAATGTATCTAAAGAAGAAGCTGTAAGTTTAGCTAATAAATTGAAAAAAGAAAGAGAAAAAGAATTATCAGAAGAAAGAACTGAAGAGATAAAAATAGAATTAAAAGATAAAAATTTAGATGAAAATAAAAGAAAAGAATTAGAAGAAGAACTACAAGAAGGTGTTAATGTTAAATTAGAAAATAGTGATAAAGTAAATGCTTCTTATTTAAGAAAAGCTATAAAAGAACTAAACCCTAATATAACTGATGATAAAATTGACACATATAAGCAAAGTTATGATTCTTTTGCATGGAGTGTAGGATTTGCACCAGCTGAAGATCCAGAAATAGCTGTAGTTGCAATGATACCTCAAGGTAGTTCAAGTACTTATGCTATGATTCAAGTTAGAGAATTGATAGGAACATATCTAGGTTTAGACAAAAGTAAATCAAAAGAACAAGAAGATACAAATGAAGATAAAAATAACCAAAATAGTAATCAAAATATAAATTTTGTATCACAAATGAAAAAATAAGAGGAATTAAAGTTTTTTTGAAGAATATATAAATTATTATGATACATCACTCTGGAGGTTGTTATGTCTTTGAGAGAATTAGAATCCAAAGAACTAGTAGAATTCAAAGGTAGTAAAAGAGGGATAATAGTAAATATTAAAAGAGAGGCTTCTTTTGAAGATATAAAACAAAATTTGATAGATAGGTTAGAATCATCTGTAGGTTTTTTTAATGGAGCTAAAATATGCGAAATTAATAGTGAATATTTAAGTGATATACAAATTATACAACTAAAAGATGATATTAGTTCTAGATTTGATATTGAATTTATTGAAGAAAAAGAAGAAAAAGAAGTTATCGAATTTAAAACAAAATATGTAAGTAATTTGAGATCTGGAGAAAATATTGAATTTAATGGTGATATAATAGTAATGACTGATATGAAATCAGGATCACGAGTAAGTTCTACATCTAATGTAGTAATTATGGGAGATGTTAGTTCAGGAGCGAGAGTTATAGCAAATGGCAATGTTGTTGTAATGGGAAGTGTAAAAGGTTTTATACATGCAGGAGCGAGTGGAAATGATCATGCATATGTAGTTGCAAATAACCTAAATGCAAAAGTTCTACAAATTGCCAATAATATAGCAGAAGCACCAGATGATGAGAATTATGAAAAAAAAGAAATTATTCCAGAAATAGCCTTGGTTAATGATGAAAGGATAGTAATAGAAAGTTACTTATCTAAAACTATAAAATAATAAAAAAATCCATAAAGGGGGTAGTATTATGAGTGAAGTTATAGTTATTACATCTGGTAAGGGTGGAGTTGGAAAGACTACTACCGCGGCAAATTTAGGAACTGCTCTAAGTTTGGAAAATAAAAAAACAGTTATAGTAGATGCAGATATAGGACTTAGAAACTTAGATGTGGTTATGGGTCTTGAAAATAGAATAGTTTATGATATAGTTGATGTTGTAGAAGGTACATGTAGACTTAAACAAGCATTAATAAAAGACAAAAGATTTGAAAATTTATATTTATTACCGGCAGCACAAACAAGAGATAAAAATGCAGTTACAGTATCACAAATGGAAGAATTATGTGCTAAACTTAGAGAATCTTTTGATTATATACTTATAGACTGTCCAGCTGGAATTGAGCAAGGATTTAAAAATGCTATAGCAGGAGCAGATAGAGCTATAGTTGTAACTAATCCAGAAGTTTCAGCAGTAAGAGATGCAGATAGAATTATAGGACTGTTAGAAGCTAATGAAATAAAAGATATAAGATTAGTAATAAATAGAATAAGGCACGATATGGTAAGACGTGGAGACATGATGGATAAGCAAGATATAATTGAAATATTAGCTATAGACTTAATAGGTCTTGTTCCAGATGATGAGAGTATTATAGTATCTACAAATAAAGGAGAACCTGCTATACTTGATTCTAATTCACTTGCAGGACAAGCGTATAAGAACATAGCTAATAGAATATTAGGTCAAGATGTACCACTAATGGAGTTAGAAACGAATAACAACATTTTTTCTAAATTAAAAAAAATATTTGGTATGGCTAAATAATAAAGGGGTGTATATCAATGTCGGTTTTAGATTTTATAAAAGCTTTTTCTAGTGAATCTAAGACTAGTAAATCTGTAGCTAAAGAAAGATTAAAACTAGTTTTAGTTCACGATAGAGTGGATTGTTCACCACAACTTTTAGATATGATAAAGTCTGATATTCTTAAAGTTATTGCAAATTATGCTGAAATAGAAGAAGAAGGTCTTGAGATAAAAATGTCTAAATCAAGAAGTGAACAAGAAGACATGACAGTTTCTGCATTAGTAGCTAATATACCACTAAAAAATATAAAAGATAGAAGTGTATAATATATCTTAAGGGGGGATTGGTTAAAATCTCCTCTTATTTAATTAGAAAAGGAAGTTGGTGAAGAAATGTTTGAATATAAGTCTAAACTTAAATTAATAAAACAACTAGATTGGAAATTAATACTTACAGTACTTACTATATTTGGTTTTGGATTAGTTGTTTTAGTAAGTGCAACACATGCACACTCTACAGGAGACTATTCTCAAGTATATAAGCAAGGTTTAGCATTTGTGCTAGGTATTTTTATGATAATAGGTATATTACTAATAGATTATAATTTTTTAGGAAAATATTACAAAGCTATGTACATTATAAGTTTAGTATTGTTAGCTATAATATTAATACCAGGAATAGGTGCTGAAAGAGGAGGAGCTAGATCTTGGCTAAATTTGGGTCCTTTGGATTTTCAAACATCAGAATTAGTTAAATTAACATTTATATTGAGTTATGCAAAAATTGTAGAAAGTAGAAAAGACAAACTAAATACAATTAAGGATATAATACCAGTTGTTATATATGCAATACCCTTTTTAGGTTTACTATTTGCTCAACCTGATTTGGGTACGGCAATAGTTTTTGCCTGTATAACAGCAGGAATGTTGTTTACAGCAGGTCTTGATATAAATCTAATAAAAAGAGCTATAATATTAGTTTTGGTATCGTTACCTATTATTTATATGTTTATGGCTCAACACCAGAAAGATAGAATAGAAGCATTTTTAAACCCAGAAGATCCAACTTTGAAAGGTAATTACCAAGTTATGCAATCTATGATAGCTATAGGGTCAGGTGGTACTACTGGAAAAGGACTTTACAATGGTAGTCAAAGTCAAGAAGATTTTTTACCAGTTCAAGAAAGTGACTTTATATTTGCAGTAATAGGTGAAGAATTGGGTTCTATTGGAATGGCATTTGTAATAGGATTTTATGCATTATTTCTTACTAGAATGTTATATATAGCAAGACAAGCTAAAGATTTCTATGGTACACTAATAGTAGTAGGAGTTGTGGCAATGTTTGCATATCAGATTATACAAAATATAGGTATGACAGTTGCATTGATTCCTGTAACAGGAGTAACACTTCCTTTTATAAGTTATGGAGGTAGTTCATTACTAACATCGTTAGCTAATTTAGGATTAGTATTAAATGTAAGTATGAGAAGAAAGAAAATTAATTTTTAAGTTTTGTGGAGGGGCATATGAATATTGCATTAGTAGCACATGATGAAATGAAAAATATAATGATTGGGTTTTGTATAGGATATGAATCGATATTATCAAAATATGGTCTTTATGCAACAGGTACAACAGGAAAGAGGATAATGGATGAAACTAGTTTAGATATTCATAGGCTTGCATCAGGTCCTTTAGGTGGTGATCAGCAAATAGGTGCAATGATAGTAAGCCAAGAAATAGATTTAGTTATATTTTTAAGAGATCCACTTACATCACAAGCTCATGAAACAGATATACAAGCACTTATAAGATTATGCGATGTTTATCATGTTCCAGTAGCAACTAATCTAGCTTCAGCTGAAATATTTATAAAAGCTCTAGATAGAGGAGAACTTTCTTGGAGAGAAGTAAGAAAGACAAAGATTCAAAGAATATAATAAAAATGACATTGATTTAAATCAATGTCATTTTTATTATATTTATAATGTTATATTAATTATTTTACTAATTTAGCAAATTCAACACCGAAATCAAAGCATTCTTTTAAAGTATCTTCACTAGGGAAGAATTTTTTCTTTAATGAAGGAACAGGCATTTTGAAGTTCATAGCTTTAAGATTATTTTCTGCCATAGCTATACCTTCACCGCTCCATCCGAATGAACCAAATACACCAGCTATAGATCCGATATTAGCCATAGGATCTATCACAGAGAATAAATCCCACATAGGTTTAACCATAGTTTTATTTATTGTAGGAGAACCTAATAAAATAACTTTTGACATAACAACAGCATCATGCATTTCTTTTAAATCCATATTTTCTAAATCATATAATTTAACATTAGCTCCTTCAGAAAGTAAACCTTCTTCTACTTTCTTAGCCATTTCTAATGTATTAGTGTAAGCTGATAAGTAAAATACTGCTACTTGATTTTGATTAGTAGTATTTACTACTTCAGTAGACCAATCTAAGTATCTTTTAACTGCATCCATAGGATTTTTTGTAAGCATTGGACCATGAGAAGTTAATATAGTATCAAATTCTAATTCTAAATCAACTACTTTATTTATAGCATTTAAAACATGTTTTGCAAATGGTTTAACTATACAATCATAGTAGTGTTTAGCAGATTTTAAGTAATCTTCGCTATCAACAACATTTGAATCAACACTTGCATAATGAGAACCAAATGCATCACAAGTTAAAAGTGTTTTATCTTCTTCTATATAAGTAAACATAGTATCTGCCCAATGTAAGAATGGAGCTACTATAAACTTAAGATTTCTCTTTCCTATATTTAAAACCTCACCATCACTTATAACATGGCATTTAAATGGTTTATTTATTTGTTCACTTAAGTATAATTTAGCAGCTTTTGTACAATAAACTTCTATGTTTGGATTTATATCTAATAGATATTTTAAGCTACCTGCATGGTCAGGTTCAGTATGATGAATAACAACATAATCTATATCAGCTATGTTTGTTACTTCTGATAAATTATTTAAGAATTCATCTTTAAAATTACCTTTTACAGTATCAAATAAAACAGTTTTTTCATCTTTTACTAAATAACAGTTGTAAGTTGTACCAAATTCAGTTTCCATTATTATGTCAAAAACTTTTAAATCTTTATCCACTACACCAGTAAAGTAAATATCTTTTTTTACTTCAAACACATTACTCATTAAAAATCCTCCTAAAATTAAAATCATGTAATTATTATACCCAATTTATAATACTTGAAACAAAAAATTTAAGTTTTGTTTTTTGTATACAAATTACTATAATAATATAATAAATTAATAGCCTGACAAAATCTACTAAAAAATTATAATAAATTAAATTATTAACATAGAATTTAATATTATTATATATGATTAAGGTAATAATATTAATAGTATATTAAGAAGAAAAGATAAAAATTTATGAGGATTATACTTATTAATTAATAAAATTTTGATACATTATATTATATAGTGTATAATAATAATTATATTTTGAAAAATATGAAACTTACTCGGAGGATTTAAGATACATGAATAAGATAGACTTAAAAAGGATTTTAAAAAAGGTAGAAAAGCCTGCAAGATATCTTGGTAATGAAATAAATTCAATACATAAAGATACTTCAAATAAAAATTTAATAAGATATGCTCATTGTTTTCCAGACCTATATGAAGTTGGTATGAGTCATTTAGGAAGTCATATATTATATGATGTTATAAATAAAAATGAAGATGTATTTTGTGAAAGAGTTTATGCTCCAGCAGTTGATATGGAAAACTTCATGAGAGAAAATAATATACCAATGTTTGCTCTTGAATCAAGAGAACCTATAACTAACTTTGATTTTGTTGTATTTACTCTTCAGTATGAACTTTCATACACAAATATTTTAAATATATTAGATTTAGCAAATATACCTTTACTAAGAAGTGAAAGAAAATTAGATGATCCATTTATAATGGTAGGTGGACCATGTGCATATAATGTAGAGCCTTTAGCTGATTTTGTTGATATTGCTATATTAGGTGAAGGTGAAGAAGTTAACTTAGAAGTTTTAAACGTATATAAAAAATGGAAGAAAAATAAAACTACTAGAGAAGATTTTTTACATAAAATAGCCAAAATAGAAGGGGTTTATATACCAAGTTTCTATGATGTTACTTACAATGAAGATAATACAGTAAAAGAAGTAAAGCCTAATAGAGAAGGTATACCTTCAAAAGTTAAAAAAAGAATAATAAAAAATGTAGAAGATGTACCATATCCAGAAAAATTAATAGTTCCATTTATAGACACAGTTCATAATAGAGTTGTACTTGAACTATTTAGAGGATGTACAAGAGGGTGTAGATTCTGTCAAGCAGGTATGATATATAGACCTATAAGAGAAAAGAGTTTAGATAGATTGAAAGAAATAGTAGATAAGTTAGTTAAAAATACAGGATATGACGAAATATCACTTTCATCATTAAGTACGAGTGATTACTCTAAATTATCAGAGTTAACAGATTTCTTAGTTGAAGAATATACTCCTAAAAATATAGGTATATCACTTCCATCACTTAGACTTGACAATTTTTCCATGGAAATAGCAGAAAAAATTCAACAAGTTAGAAAGTCAGGACTTACATTTGCACCAGAAGCAGGAACTCAAAGAATGAGAGATGTTATAAATAAAGGTATAAGTGAAGAGGATTTAGCAAATGCAACAAGAAAAGCATTTGAAATGGGATGGGATAGTGTAAAATTATACTTTATGATAGGTCTTCCTACTGAAAGATATGATGATTTAGATGGAATAGCAGATCTTGCATATGGAGTTATAGATACTTATAAAGATGTAAATGGTGGAAAAATTAGAAAGAAGTTTAGTGTTACAGTAAGTACTTCAACATTTGTTCCTAAGCCGTTTACACCATTCCAATGGCATGGACAAGATACAACAGAAGAAGTAATAGAAAAGCAAAGACACTTAATTAAAAAATTAAAAAATGGAAATATAAAATATAATTACCATGATTCTAAAACAAGTTTAATGGAAGCTGTTGTAGCTAGAGGAGATAGAAAAATAGGTAAAGTTATATATGATGCATTTAAAGCAGGTGCGAAATTTGATGGATGGTCAGAGTATTTCAATCTAGATATATGGAAAGAAGCTATGGCTAAAAATGGATTAGATATAGCATTTTATGCAAATAGAGAAAGAGAATATGAAGAAGTATTCCCGTGGGATCATATAGATGTAGGAGTAACTAAAAAGTTTTTAATAAGAGAAAATGAAAAATCTAAGCAGGATGCAGTTTCTCCAGATTGTAGACATAAATGCAATGGATGTGGAGTAAATACAAATGATATAGGAAGGGGTCTTTGTTAATTATGAGTAAAATAATAAGAACTAAATATAATAAAGAAGGAGATATGATATACATATCACATCTTGACTTACAACAATTATTACAAAGAGCATTTAGAAGAGCAGATATAGATTTAGTTCATTCACAAGGATTTAATCCTCATCCTAAGATTAGTTATGCAAATGCTTTAGCTTTAGGAACAGAAAGCCAAGGCGAATATGTGGACGTTGAAATAGTAGATGATTTATCGATAGATGAATATTTAACAAGAATGAATAAACAGCTACCAGAAGGAATTAAGTTTATAAAAGCTATTGAAATAGATAAGCAAACTCCATCTCTTGCTTCTAATATAGAATATGGAGAATATATATTTACAATAGAACTTGAAAAATCTTTGAGTAAAGAATTTATAAAATCTAAAATTTTAGGATTTATGAATCAAGAAGAAATAATAATAACTAAGAAAAATAAAAAAGGTAAATTAGTAGACTCTAATATAAAGCCTTTAATAAAAAACTTTGACTTATTAAACTTAGATGATGATAAATTAACTCTAGAAGCTATGTTGGCTACAGGATCTAAAGCTAATTTAAACAATAATGTGTTTGTACCTAAGATACTAGAAATATTAGAACTAGATATGGACCCATTAGATGTAGACATATTAAGACGAGATTTATATATATTAAAAGATGGAGAGTTAGTATCTCCTATGTAAAAAGGTGGGTTAAACCACCTTTTTGTATTATATTAAGAAAAGTTAAGGAGATTAAAGTGAAAAAAATAATAATTGAATCATTAATAACATCTCAAAAAACTGCAGTACTTGAAGACGATAGATTAGATGAATTATTAATAGAAAGTAATTTAAAAAGTAAGACAGTATCTAATATTTATAGAGGCATTGTAAAAAAAATGCTACCAGGAATAGAAGCTTGCTTTATTGATGTTGGATTTGAAAAAATGGCATATCTACAAATTAAAAAAGAATATGATATAAAATGTGGACAAGAAATAATGGTTCAAATTAATAAAGAAGAGATAGGCACTAAGGGTGCTAAATTAACTACTGAAATAAGTTTAGCTGGGAGATATTTAGTTTATATACCATCTAACAATAGAATAACAATATCTAATAAAATATTAGATGAAAGAGAAAGGTTTAGGCTAAAAAAGATAGTTAAAAATATATGTAAAGATACATTTGGGATAATAATAAGAACAGAGGCAATAGGATGTAGCCAAGAAGAATTAGAAGAAGACTTAAATTCATTAAAGTTAGAATATGAAAATATTTTAAAAGAATATAAACTAGGTATAGGACCTAAACTATTATATAAATCATTAGATTTTGCAAGTAAATACATTAAAGAAAATATAAATAATGATATTGAAAAAATAGTAACAAATGATAAAGATAAATATGATGAAATTAAATTGATAATTAGTCAAATTAATAAAGAATATATAAGTAAATTATATTTAGAAGAAAATAAAAATCTATTTGATTTATATAAAGTTCAAAATCAAATAGAAAAATGCTTAGATAAAAAGATATGGCTCAAAAGTGGAGGATACTTAATAATTGAAAAGACAGAAGCATTAACTGTTATTGACGTTAATACTGGAAAATTTACAGGAAATATAAAGTTATCTGAGACAGTTTTTAAAACTAATATAGAAGCGGCAGTTGAAATTGCTAGACAATTGAAACTTAGAGATATTGGTGGAATAATTATAATTGATTTTATAGATATGAAGAAAGAATATTATAAATCAGAGTTACTAAAAGTTTTAAATGAAAATTTACAAAAAGATAAAAGAAAATCGGAAATATTAGGGTTTACTAGATTAGGATTGGTAGAAGTAGCTAGAAGAAGGCAAAATGATGCTCTAGATAAATATTATTTAGAGGATTGTATAGAATGTAGAGGGTACGGTAGAAATAAATCAGTAAGTTTCATAATAGAAGAAATAGAAAAAGAAATCATTAGAATAAAAGAACATACTTCATATAAAAATATTACTTTGGCTTTAAATAAAAACTTATTAAAGGAAATAACTAAAAACTTTAATAATATTATTGAAAAAATTAGCGAAAAATATGGTATAATAATATCACTACAAGAAAGCAGTGAACTATATTATGAAAAAATAAATATAATTTATAATACTTAGTTGACAAATTAATAATAAAGTAGTAATATTAATAATTGTAATGCCGCACAGGAAAGGTTTAAATCTTCTTTTAGAAGTACCTTTTATGGCGAGTTTTGGACCGAGGAGGTGTATTTTATGTACGCTATAGTTAAAACAGGTGGAAAGCAATATAAAGTTGCTGAAGGTGATGTATTATTCGTTGAAAAGTTAGACGCTAACGCAGGTGATGTTGTTACTTTAAACGAAGTATTAGCTTGTACTAAAGACGGAGAGTTAGTAGTTGGAGCTCCAGTTGTTGAAGGTGCTTCTGTTCAAGCAAAAGTTGTTGAACAAGGTAAAGCTAAGAAAGTTGTAGTTTTCAAGTACAAAGCTAAGAAAGACTACAGAAGAAAGCAAGGACATCGTCAACCATTCACTAAGATAGTTATTGAAAAGATAAACGCTTAATAAATGGTAAAGTAATGATAAAAGTAAAATATTATTACGATGATGAATTTTCACTAAAAGGATTTTGTTTAAAAGGTCATGCTGATTTCGCAGAGATTGGTTATGATATAGTTTGTTCTGCAGTAACATCTAATGCAATTGCAGTAATAAATTCTTTAGACAAATTAGTGAAAGCTGAATTTGATACAGTAGTAGGAAAAGAAGGTCACATAGAATGTATTATTAAAGATTCTTCTATTGACAAATCTCAATTATTACTAAATCATTTTCAATTAGCGATTGAAGAAATTAAACGGGAATATCCCAAAAATATAAAAATTTTAAAAAAGTAGGGGGTGACTCCAAATGTTAAACATGAACTTACAGTTACTTGCATCTAAGAAAGGGGTAGGGTCTTCTAAAAACGGTAGAGATTCTATATCTAAGAGATTAGGTGTTAAGAGATTCGACGGACAAGTAGTAACTGCTGGTAGTATATTAGTAAGACAAAGAGGTACTAAAATACATCCAGGAACTAACGTAGGTAAAGGTGGAGATGACACTTTATTTGCATTAGTTGACGGTGCTGTTAAATTCGAAAGAAAAGATAAGAAAAGAAAGAAAGTAAGTGTATACCCAGTTTCAATAGCTGAGTAATATATTTAAGAAGGAGTGTTAATGCACTCCTTTTTCTTGTAAATAGATATTTATAGAATTATAAATTGATATTTAGGAGAAAATAACAAAAAAAGTCTTAATCAAGTAGGTGATTAATAATGTTTATAGATAAAGCAAGAATTTTTGTTAAAGCCGGAAATGGTGGAAATGGTGCGGTAGCTTTTAGAAGAGAAAAGTATGTTCCAGCTGGAGGTCCAGACGGTGGAGATGGTGGACATGGAGCTAGCGTTATTTTTGAAGTTGATTTAGGTCTTAGAACACTAATGGACTTTAAATACCAAAAAAAATATTTAGCTCAAGCTGGTGGAGACGGTACAAAAGGAAAAAAAGCAGGTAAAAATGGAGAAGATTTAGTTCTTAAAGTTCCTGCAGGTACTATAATAAGAGATGAAGCAACAGGATTAGTATTAGCGGATTTAAAAAATGAAGGGGATAAAGCGGTAGTTGCTAAAGGTGGTAGAGGTGGAAAAGGAAACCAACACTTTGCTAATTCTGTAAGACAAGCTCCTGCATTTGCTAAATCAGGAACTGATGGAGAAGAAAGATGGGTAACATTAGAGCTTAAAATGATAGCTGATGTTGGACTTTTAGGATTCCCTAATGTTGGAAAATCTACATTCTTATCAGTTGTAACTAAAGCAAAACCAAAGATAGCTAACTATCACTTTACGACACTAACTCCTAATTTGGGGGTTGTTCAAACTAAGTTTGGAGAAAGTTTTGTATTAGCAGATATACCAGGTTTAATAGAAGGTGCTGCTGAAGGTGTAGGTTTAGGTCATGATTTCTTAAGGCATGTTGAAAGAACTAAGGTTTTAATACATATAGTTGATATATCAGGCATTGAAGGTAGAGATGCTTTAGATGATTTTGATAAGATAAACGATGAACTTAAAATGTATAATGAGAAATTATCAACTAGACCTCAAGTTGTTGTTGCTAATAAATATGATATACTAGAAGATGAAAGTGTATATGAAGACTTTAAGAATGAGTTAGAAGGTAGAGGATATAAAGTATTCAAAATGTCTGCAGCTACTCGTCAAGGTGTAGATGATGTAATAGCTTATGTTTCTCAACTATTGCAAGAAGCTGAAGACATTGAATTAGTTACAGAAGAAGAAATGTATAAGCCTGAGCTAGATGATACTAGTGAAGAAGGATTAACTATAGAAATAGAAGATGGAGTATATGTTGTAAAAGGTAAAGCTCTTAGAAGAATTATGTACTCTGTTAACTTTGATGATATGGAGTCTCTTCAATTCTTCCAAAAATCTATGGAAAGTCAAGGTGTATTTGACAAGCTTAGAGAGATGGGAATAGAAGATGGAGATACAGTTAAAATTTATGAATTAGAATTTGAATTCTACAACTAGACTAAAAAAGAGGTGACAATATGTTAAAAGGAAAGCAAAGAGCTTATTTAAGATCAATAGCTAATACTTTAAAGCCAGTTACTCAAATAGGTAAAGATGGTGTAACTGAAAGTTTCTTAGAACAACTTGACAATATGTTAAGAGCTAGGGAAATAGTAAAGGTAACTATACTTGAAACAGCAGGTCTTGAAACTAAAGAAACTGCAAATGCGGTTTGTGAAGCTTTAAGAGCAGAATTTGTTCAGGCTATAGGATCTAAGTTTACTTTATACAAGAGAAATATGGAAGAACCTAAGATATTATTCCCAGGTCATGAACAAGCTAAAGCTAAGAAAAAAGTTGAAGGTGTTACTAAAAAAGGTAAGCCAACAAAAAAATCAGCTAGATAATAATAAAAATCTAAATTAAGGTATCTGTATTTATACAGATGCTTTTTTTATATAATGAAGTTAAAAATAGCAATTTATATTATGGATTTTAATATTAAAAAATGTTAATATAATAACTAGTTATTATATTATATAATTTGATATATATAATAAGGTAATTTATAAAAAAGAGGATTGATTGTTGAGGAGGATAAAACATCATGAGAGTGATTATAATAGGTGCTGTTGCCGCTGGAATGAGTGCAGCAGCTAAGTTAAAAAGAATGCAACCTGAATATGACGTTGTAGTATATGAAAAAACTGATGTAGTATCATTTGGAGCGTGTGGGCTTCCATATTTTGTGGGAGGATTCTTTGATGATAAAAATAATTTGATATCAAGAACCCCAGAAAAGTTCAAAGAAAGTGGAATAGACTTAAATACTTTTCATGAGGTAATTAGTGTTAATTCTGAATCTAAGAAAGTTACAGTAAAAAATATTCAAACTGGTGAAATTTTTGAAGATTCTTATGATAAATTAATGGTAGCAACAGGTGCAAGTAGCATAATACCACCAATAAAGAACATAAATCTTGAAAATGTTTCTACTTTAAAGAGTATGGAAGATGGAATAAAAATAAAGGAATTATTAAATAAAGAAGAAAATAAGAATATAGTTATAATAGGTGCTGGGTTTATAGGTCTAGAGGCAGTAGAAGCAGCTAAGCATTTAGGTAAAAATGTAACTGTATTCCAAGCTGGAAATAGAATATTAGAGCAAGTATTTGACAAAGAGATAACAGATATATTAGAAGATGAAATAAGAAAGCATAATGTAGATTTAAGATTAGAAGAACTTGTTTCTGAATTAGTTGGACAAACTAAAGTAGAAAAGGTTATAACAAACAAAGGTGAAGTTGATGCTGATATAGTTATAATAGCTACAGGTGTTAGACCTAATACATCATTTATAAAAGATACAGGAATAGAAATGTTACCAAATGGAGCAATAATAGTTGATGAATTTGGTAAAACCTCAATAGAAGATATATATGCAGCAGGAGATTGTGCAACTATAAAAAATATAGTAAGTGGTCAAGATACATATGTACCTCTTGCAACAGGAGCTAATAAATTAGGAAGAATAGTTGGGGAAAATCTAGCTGGAGCTAACCACTCATTCCAAGGATCATTAGGTTCAAGCTGTCTAAAGGTTATGGATATGGAAGCTGGATCAACAGGTCTTACTGAAGCTCAAGCTGAAAAGTTAGGATTAGACTTTAAAGTTAAGTTTATATCTGACTTTAATCAAACTAACTACTATCCAGGTAGAGATAAAATATATGTAAAACTTGTTTACGATGCAAAAACTAAAGTTATATTAGGTGGTCAAGTTGCAGGATTTAAAGATGCTGTACAAAGAACAAATGTAATAGCAACAGCTATATTTGCTAAATTAACTACTAATCAATTAGGCATGTTAGACTTATGTTATGCACCACCATTTGCAAGAACTTGGGATGTATTAAATGTAGCAGGAAATGTATCTAAATAAACAAAAGCATCTATAATTTTTATAGATGCTTTTTTACGTTCTATGAAACTATATTAACTCAATAATTCTTCAAATTTAAGGTTTACTTCTAATCCATCTTCACCAATAATTGTATTTTTAAATGTATTTGTAGCATTTTCTATATAAATGCTTGGGTTTTCAAGTGAAGGACTAAAGTGAGTTAATATAAGTTTTTTTACATTTCCGAGTTTAGCTAAGGTAGCAGCTTCCCTAAAAGTCATATGATGATTTTTAACAGCCTTAGAAATTTCTAAGTCATCACCATACATTGCTTCACAAATAAATAAATCACTTTCTTTAATGAAATCGGGAATAGATTTAATAGGTCTAGTGTCAGTTATAAAACTAACCTTTATAGCATTTCTATCATCACCAAGAACCATATCAGGGGTATAATTTACATTATCTAATATAATGTTTTTTCCAGATTGTAATTTATTCCATAATATTTTAGGTACATTATTATGCATAGCTTTTTCTATGCTAAACTTAGCCTTTCTCTTAAAATATAAACTATAGCCTATGCATTCTGTTGAGTGATCTAACTTAACTGTAGATATTATAATATCTTCTAAGTATCTATTATTTAAAGAGAATGAACCTATTGGATTTTCTATAATATTTAATTTATAAGGTAAAAATTCAACTAAAACTCTTATAGCATTTATAGTTTCGGTTACGCCTTTAGGCCCTATAATGGTTAACTCATTAGTTCGACCGCTATTTCCAATAGTAGATAATAAGCCTATTATACCGTTTATATGATCTCCGTGGAGATGAGTTATACAGATTAAGTCGATATTTTTGAATCCACAATTTTTTATTCTCATACTTATTTGTGATCCTTCACCACAGTCAATAAGTATTTTATGTCCCATGTAATTTATAAAAAGGGAGGATAAAAATCTGTTGGGCATAGGCATATTTCCACCGCATCCAAGTAAAACAACATCTACCATAAAATTCTCCATTTCTTTGTTTTATTTATAGTATTTACAATAAATATATAATTATATCTTATAATATTTTATAAAATGATTTGAATAAAAAAATAAAAGAGTATAAAATATGAATTAAGATACTTTTGTAATAAGAGGTTAATTATATGAAAAATAAAAAAGAAAATTTATTAAAGTTAGTATTATGGAAAGATGTGTTATCTATACCATTATATACGGTATTATTTAATTATAATATAGATACGTTTTGGATAATTTTAGCAATAGATAGAATTGTATTTTTAGTTATTAATTCAAATAAACTATTAATATTTTCGGCAGTTTCGATACCTATATTATTTATATTGACTCTTATTAATAATATTAAATTATTTTCAATACTCGTAATAGTAGAGATTGCAGATGCTATAGTTTTAAAATTGATAAAACATAAATAAAATAAAGTAGGTCAATAGCCTACTTCATTTTATATTGTCTTGTTTATATAGTTTTCTAACATTATATATTCCTATTGCAAGGCTTATTGCACAGATTAATAATCTTTTAATTTCGCTCAAAAGTATACCTCCTAAGTATAAAAGTATAATTTATTTATAAATCGTATTCATCAAAACTTAAAAGTTTATTTAAAACTCTTTTTATAATATCATAATTAAAACCTTTATAAGCAAGATGTTGTGAAATTTTTTGGTATATTTTTCTTTTATCTTCATTTTTTACTCGATTATATTTTTTTTTAGCTAAATACATTGCATTTTCATATTCTATATTATCATCTATCTCACTTAATGCCTCATTTATAGAATTTTTATCTATACCTTTAATATATAAATTTTGTTTAATTTTATTTTTACCACATTTATTTAAGTTAATATTAGTGTTGACAATTTTTTGAGCTAAGATGTCATCATTAATAAAATTATTTCTTTTTAAAAAATCAATTACGTTATCTATTGTATCTTCTTCAAATTCAGAAGATAATTTTTCTTTAATTTTTTTTTCTGATTGATCAGCTTTAGATAGTATGTTTAATGCCTTATTTTTAGCTTTTATATACATTTCATCTTTAAGTAAATTCTTTAATTGATTTTCATCTATTTCTATTCCTTTTTTTAAATTAAAACTATAAACAAGTTCTGTATATATTGCCATAAAAAATTCATTATTTACATATATATTAACCCTATCTTGGTTTTTCTTTTGTGATTCTATTTTTGTAATTACTGCCATTATATATCTCCTTTGTATTATATATAGATATAATTATATACTAAAAAACAATTTATAATCTTTAATAAATATAAAATAATGGTAAAATAATAATAGAATTTCTACAAAGGAGATATATAATGAATATTAATAATCTACTTCAAGAATTTAAAGATAAAAATAATTATAAATTAGAAAAATTTAAAAAGGAAAAAGAGTTTAAGAAAATAGGAATTATGGGAGGTACATTTGATCCAATTCACTATGCTCATCTAGCTACAGCGGAGTTTATAAGAGATAAATATAATTTAGATAAAATTATTTTTATACCATCAGGAAATCCTCCTCATAAAAATGTAGATATAACTAGTAAGTATGATAGATACAATATGGTTTTACTTGCAACAGCTAATAATGAAAATTTTTTAGTTTCAAATATAGAAGTTAAAAGACAAAGTAAAACATACACTATAGATACATTAAAAGAACTTAAACAAATTTATCCAAATTCTAAAGTATACTTTATAACAGGAGCAGATGCTATTTGTGATATAGAAACATGGAAGGATGTATCAGAGAATTTTAAACTAGCAACATTTATTGTTGCAACTAGACCAGGAATTAGTTTACTTAGATCTCAAGAAAAGATAGAAAGTTTAACAAAAAAGTATGACGCAAAAATAATAAGTGTATATGTACCATCTTTGGATATATCATCAACATATATAAGAGAACAATTAAAAGAGAGAAAATCTATAAGATATTTAGTTCCAGAAAATGTTGAGAGTTATATTTATAAAAATAAATTATATAATCATGGAGATAATTAAATGAATATAGAAAAAATTACTGATATAGTAAAAGAAATGTTACCAGATAAAAGATTTAATCATTCATTAAATGTAGCTAAATGTGCTTTAAAATTAGCTACAATATATAATATTGATGAAGATATAGCGTATTTAGCAGGGATAACACACGATTGTGCAAAGTATTTAACAAATGAAGAGGTAAATTACTATGTTGATAAATATAAAATAGAATTAGATTCTATTGAGGAAAATAATATAGCACTATCACATAGTATCATAGGATCATATATTGCTAAATATGAATTAAATATTGATAATGAAGATATAATCAATGCTATAAAGTATCATACAACAGGTAAGGAAAATATGACAGTTTTAGAAAAAGTAGTTTATATAGCTGATTTGATTGAAGAAGATAGAGTATTTCCAAATGTAGAGTTATTAAGAGAATTAACTTATAATGGTGAGCTTGATAGGGCATTATTAATATCTTTTAATAATACTATTAAATTTGTTATAGATAATAATCAGATTATCCATCCTAGAACTATAGATGCTAGAAATTATATACTTAAACAAAATATAAGTATATAGAGTGTGTTATTTATGGTATAATAATTAAATATGTTTATAATAACGAAAGGTAGGAAATAATATGACAGTAGAACAAATGACTAAAGTTATATATGATGCAATAGATGACAAATTAGGTCAAGACATATCTATAATAAATATAGGTGCAGTATCAAGTTTATGTGAGTACTTTGTTATAGCAACAGCTGGGTCTCAAAGACAAGTTAAGGCTATAGCTGATAACGTAGAAGATGAGTTAACAAAAATTGATATAGAGCCAAGAGGAAAAGAAGGGTATGATACTCAAACTTGGGTACTTCTTGATTATGGTGATGTTATGGTTCATATATTCAATGAAGAAAGCAGAGGATTCTATAATTTAGAAAAATTATGGAAAGATGCTCCATATGTAGATGTTGACACTTTAGCATAAAGGTGATAATATAAAATATCATAACTTAAAATTAATTAAATAGACTAGAGTAGTAAAAGAATATATCTTTTCAGAGAGCTAGTGGTTGCTGAGAACTAGTAAAATATATCTTTGAACTTGCTAGATACAATCTATTTAGCCGTAGTTGGCATAAAAACTATTTAAGAGAGTCTAATTATTAGGCTAATTAGGGTGGTACCGCGAATATAATCCTCGTCCCTAAACGTTAAGTTTAGAGATGAGGATTTTTTAATAGCAAAATATATAGGAGGAAAATAAATGAACGTTTATAAACCAAACGAAATTGAGTCTAAGTGGCAAAAAACTTGGGAAGAAAATGAACAATACAAAACAAATATAGAAGATTCTTCTAAGCCAAAGTATTATGCATTAGAAATGTTCCCTTATCCATCAGGTAAGTTACATATGGGACATGTTAGAAATTATTCTATAGGAGATGTAGTTGCTAGATTTAAAAAAATGCAAGGATATAATGTATTACATCCAATGGGATGGGATTCATTTGGACTTCCAGCAGAAAATGCAGCTATAAAGCATGGTATACATCCAGATAAATGGACTATGGAAAATATATCTGATATGAGAAATCAATTAAAAACATTAGGATTAAGTTTTGATTGGGATAGAGAAATAGCAACATCTACACCAGAATACTATAAATTTACTCAACAAATATTTTTAAAGTTCTTAGAACATGGATTAGCATATAAAAAGAAGTCTTTCGTTAACTGGTGTCCATCTTGTGAAACTGTTCTTGCTAATGAGCAAGTTGTACAAGGTGCATGTGAAAGATGTGACACTATTGTTATAAAGAAAGACCTAGAACAATGGTACTTCAAAACAACTCACTTTGCAGAGGAGTTACTTCAAGATATAGATACTTTAGATGGTTGGCCAGAAAAAGTTAAGACTATGCAAAAAAACTGGATAGGAAAAAGTACAGGTGCTGAAATAGATTTTAAATTAGATGGAACAGATAAAAAGATAACTGTATTTACAACTAGACCAGATACAGTTTATGGAGTTTCTTACATGGTTTTAGCTCCAGAACATGCACTAGTAAAGGAATTAGTTGCTGGAACTGAATATGAAGCAGATGTAGAAGCTTTCGTTGCTAAAATGCACACTATGACTGAAATAGAAAGAACTTCAAGTGATGTAGAAAAAGAAGGTATGTTCATAGGTAAATATGTAATAAATCCTGTAAATGGAAAGAAAGTTCAATTATGGATAGCTAACTATGTACTTGTTGATTATGGAACAGGTGCAGTTATGGCAGTTCCTGCACATGATGAAAGAGATGCTGATTTTGCAGCTAAGTATAATTTAGAAGTTGTAGAAGTTATAAATGAAGATAATAAAATGATAAATTCTGATGAATTTAATGGAATAGATGTAAATGATGCGTTTAATAAAATAGTAGAAAAAATAGAGAATGAAGGTTTTGGTAAAAAGACAGTTAACTATAGACTAAGAGACTGGTTACTTTCTAGACAAAGATACTGGGGATGTCCAATACCTGTAGTATATTGTGATGAATGTGGTATAGTTCCTGAAAAACAAGAAAACTTACCAATATTATTACCTACAGATGTTGAGTTTACAGGTAAAGGAGAATCTCCACTTACAACTTCAAAAACATTTATGAATGCTACTTGTCCTAATTGTAAAAAGCCAGCTAGAAGAGAAGCAGATACAATGGATACTTTCGTTGACTCTTCTTGGTATTTCTTAAGATATATAGATCCTAAAAATACTGAAGAACCATTCAGTAAAGAAGCTGTTAACAATTGGATGCCAGTAGACCAATATATAGGTGGGGTAGAACATGCTATACTTCATCTTCTTTACTCAAGATTCTTTGTAAAAGCATTTAATGAAATGGGAATGCTAGACTTTAAAGAACCTTTCAAAAACTTATTAACTCAAGGTATGGTTTTAAAAGATGGAGCTAAGATGAGCAAGTCTAAGGGGAATGTTGTAGCACCTTCAGAAATAATAAAAGAGTATGGAGTTGATACAGCAAGATTATTCGTATTATTTGCTGCACCACCAGAAAGAGACTTAGAGTGGTCAGACCAAGGTGTTGAAGGATGCTTCAGATTCTTAAATAGAGTATATAGATTAGTGGATGAACTAGCTAATATTGCTAAGTCAGGAGTATCTTTAGGAGAATTAACTAAAGAAGATAAAGCTATGAGATATACTATAAATACTACTTTAAAGAAAGTAACTGAAGATTTAAATGAAAAATTTGGATTTAATACAGCTATATCTGCTTTAATGGAGTTAATAAATGAAATGTACAAGTACAAAGAATTAGACAATAGAAATGAAGCTGTTATAAAAGAAGGTATAGAAACAATTGTTACAATACTTGCTCCATTTGCACCACATATAGGTGAAGAACTATGGACCATGATAGGTAAGTCAGGAAGTATATTTGATATAAGCTGGCCAAAATATGATGAAACTGCTTTAGTTAAAGATGAAGTTGAAATAGTAGTTCAAATAAATGGTAAGGTTAGAGGTAAATTAAGTGTTGCTGCTAATATTTCAAGAGAAGATATGGAAAAAGTAGCTATGGAAGACGAAAAAATAAAGACATTAGTTGAGGGTAAAACTATTATTAAAGTTGTAGCAGTACCTAAAAAACTTGTTAATATAGTTGTAAAATAAGAAAGAAGTAGCAATTTGCTACTTCTTTTTTATAAAAATACCAACTAAAATTTTGTTAAAAAATATTAAGTTTTATTGTTTTTAGAGTTGTCTAAAATTCACAAATAGCGTTTTCTTGTTGATTTTTGTAGCTAAAGGATATAGAATATAAAATATAGGAAATAATATAACATGTTGATATAAATACAAAAATTAGTTTAAGGGGGAAAATCAATATGACAAAGGTTACTTTACAAGACATAAAAGATGCAAGAGAAACTATAAAAGATATTGTTAAAAAAACTGATGTACTAGAAAGTACAAGACTTAGCAATATGACAGGGGCAAATGTTTTCTACAAGTGTGAAAACTTACAAAAAACGGGTTCATTTAAAGTAAGGGGGGCTTGTAATAAAATAGCCAATTTAACTGAAGATGAAAAATCTAATGGTGTTATAGCTTCAAGTGCTGGAAATCATGCACAAGGTGTTGCATTAGGTGCTAAGATGAGTGGTATAAAAGCTACAATAGTAATGCCATCAACAGCTCCCCTTGCAAAAGTTACAGCAACTAAGGGGTACGGTGCTGAAGTAGTATTAAATGGATTAGTATATGATGATGCTTATGCAAAAGCAGTAGAAATACAAAAGGAAACAAAAGCTACATTCTTACATCCATTTAATGATAAATATGTTATATCAGGTCAAGGTACTATAGCTCTTGAAATTTTTGAACAATTAGAAAATAATGTAGATACAATATTATGTCCAATTGGAGGTGGAGGAATAATAGCTGGTGTAGCAGTAGCTGCAAAAGCGTTAAATCCAAATGTAAAAATAGTAGGGGTTCAAACTGCAAATATACCATCAATGAAAGCATCTATGGAAAATGGAAAAGTAACAACAGCATTCAATGCTACAACTATAGCAGATGGTATAGCTGTTAAGACACCTGGTGATATTACTTTTGAAATAATAAAAGAATTAGTAGATGAAGTAGTGGTAGTTGAAGAAGATGAAATAGCACAAGCTATGTTATTTTTAATGGAAAACCAAAAGGTAGTAGCAGAAGGTTCAGGAGCTGTTACAACAGCTGCATTATTAAGTAAAAAATATAAACCTGAAAAAGATGAAAACGTAGTGTGTATAATATCTGGAGGAAATATAGATGTAAATACACTTTATAGATTAATAGGAATAGCCTTAGTTAAAGATGGCAGAAGATTCTCATTTAGTACAGTAATACAAGATAAGCCAGGCGGACTTGCTGAATTAACAAAGATAATAAGTGAAAATGATGGAAATATATTAAATGCAAGTATATCAAGAATTTCTATGGGTAAACCATTAGGGCAACAATATGCAGAATTAACATTAGAAACATTTGATAGTAATCATATAGAAAAAATAAAAGAAGCGATTATAAACGGTGGGTTTGAAATAGAAGAAATGTAAATTTTATATTGTATTAAAAAAAATATATACATTATAATATATAAAATAGTATAATTATACTTGAGAAGTATACTATATAAAATTTAAGCAATATTTAAGGAGGAATTACAAAATGAAACATGAAATAATACACACTGACAAAGCTCCTAAAGCTATAGGTCCGTATTCTCAAGCTGTTAAAGCAGGAAATATGTTATTTGTTTCTGGACAAGTTCCATTTGTACCTGAAACTATGGGAATTGTTGAAGGAGATGTTAAAGCTCAAACAGCTCAGTCTTTAAAGAATGTTCAAGCTATATTAGAACAAGCAGGATTAGATTTTTCGCATGTAGTTAAATCTACAGTATTTATAAAAGATATGAATGAATTGCAGAATTCTTTGGAGAAAATAAACCAGCTAGAGCTTGTGTAGAAGTAGCAAGACTTCCAAAAGATGTTAAAGTTGAAATAGAGGTAATAGCTGTAATATAATTTTATATATAAATATGGCCGGTAATTAGCTGGTCATTTTATAATTTAACTATTAAATTCAAAAATATGGATATAAAGTTATTAAATAACATTATATAGAATATAAAAAATATGTAATTTTACAAAAATATTATTTATTATATATAGTTTACAATTTATAAAAAATAATCAATGAACTATATGATATTTTTAGTTAAATACTATTTATATAATTATTTAGAAATATATTTAGCTTTATCCATTCTGGGTATATAAATATCAATAAGAGATTAAAAAATTAAAATTACTTAAAAAATTAGACATTTAAGAAAAGAAAGAGGTAATATAATGGCTAAAGATTATAGTGTATTTGATATAGTAGGGCCTAATATGATAGGACCATCTAGTTCTCACACAGCAGGAGCAGCTAGACTTGGAAAAGCTGCATCTAAAATAGCGGGAAAACCTGTTAAGGAAGTAAAGTTTTTACTTCATGGTTCTTTTGCAGAGACTTATAAAGGTCATGGTACTGATAAAGCTTTAGTAGGTGGAATATTAGGATTTGAACCAGATGATGCTAGAATAAAAGATTCTTTTAAATTAGCAGAAGAAGCTGGAGTTAAATTTGAATTTATAAAAACTGATTTAGGAGAGGATGTACACCCTAATACAGTAAAGATGGAAATGTTACTAGAAGATGGTTCAAGATCGTCTTTAAAAGGTGCTTCTATAGGTGGAGGTAACATAAAACTTACAGAAATGGACGGATTAGCATTAGACTTTAATGGAGCAAGATCAGCTGTAGTTTTAGAAATAAAAGATATACCTGGTGCAGTATCATTTGTAACAGGATTACTTGCTCATAACAATACAAATATATCAATGATATCAACTAATAAACCAGCAAAATCGGATTATACTTTTGTAACTATTGAAACAGATACTGATCTTGACAAAGATATAGTAGAGCAGTTAAATAAATTCGAAGTAGTAGCTAAAGTTGTCGTTTTAGACAAATTCTAATGAGTAAGGAGAGGCAAATTATGAAATATAACTTCACAAGTGGAGCAGAATTATTAGAAAAATGTAATGAGTTTAACATGTCGATACATGAGATATGTTTAGAAAGAGAAGCTGAACTTTCAGGATTATCAAAAGAAGAAGTAAGAGACAAAATGAAAGTTAGTTTAAAGATAATGAAAGATGCTGTTGAAAAAGCAGTTAAAGAAGATATAAAATCTATGGGTGGACTTATAGGTGGAGAAGCTAAGAAATTAACTAATTTCAGAAATTCTTCAGCTAAAACAGTATGTGGTGGTTTAATGAATAAAGCTATGGCTGCTGCAATGGGAACTATGGAAGTTAATGCTTCTATGGGACTTATAGTTGCTGCTCCAACTGCAGGTTCTTGTGGTATATTACCAGGTGCTGTTGTTACTATAGGTAAAGAATATGATATAGAAGATGAATCTATGATAGATGCATTATTTACAGCATCAGCTATAGGTGCAATTATAACTAGAAATGCTACTGTTTCAGGTGCTGAAGGTGGATGTCAAGCTGAAACTGGTGCTGCAGCTGCTATGGCTTCTGCAGGTATAGTTGAAATGATGGGTGGAACTCCAGAACAAGCTATTCATGCTGCATCGCATTGTTTACAAAATGTTATGGGCTTAGTATGTGATCCAATAGCAGGTCTTGTTGAAGTACCTTGTCAAGGTAGAAATGCTATAGGTGTTGCAAATGCTTTAATATCAGCTGAATTATGTTTAGCAGGAATATTAAATATAATACCATTTGATGAAACTGTTGCAGCTATGTACAAAGTAGGTAAGGAACTTCCGATGGAGTTAAGAGAAACTGCATTAGGTGGAGTTGCAGCTACTTGTACTGGATGTTCATTAACTAATAAAATATTTGGATAATAAAAAACTGATATGTTTAAACATATCAGTTTTTTAATAATTTATATCAGCAGATTTAATATTGTTTTTATCATGAGAACTACAAGGTGTAACTCCGTATACCATATTGCAATGTGGACACTTATCAACATGAGTTTTCATAGTAAATACATTATTACAATTAACACATTCTATATCATGCTCAATCTTTAATGGGAAATTATCTTTATTTTTACTTCTTATTAAATCAACTACATTTTTTCCATTATTTTTGTCTGTATTAGAACAACCACAACTCATATCTAAATCCTCCTAAATAAAATATAAAATATTATATAATATAATAATAAAAAAGTCAGTAACATATGATACCAATTTTAAAATAATATTATATTTAATTATAATATGTGAAGCTATTATTATCTTCTTCTTATTTTTCTTCTCTTATATTTACTATAAATAAATTTCTTTCTTCTTTTTTTCTTATTTATAACAATAATTATTATTGCTATAATAAATAATATAAATAAAGCAAATAATAATTTTATTATAGACATTATTGTTTTATTTTCAGTTATAAAAGAAAAAATACTATTTACATCATTTCTAGCAATCAAATCAACTGAATGTTCTAGTTTTTTATCATTATATATTTCTAATTTTCCAACTTTATCACC
>CALESE010000036.1 GCA_937907205.1 uncultured Romboutsia sp.
TATTTATCATTTGAGGAAAACTAAATGTTGTTTGATTCATATTTTAACCTCCTACTATAGTTCCTGTAATATTTTGAATTCCTAATAAAGGTGTAGGATCTATAAAATCATAATATCCTCCTTTAGAATTTCTAATTTCAAAATGTAAGTGAGCTCCAAAGCAATTACCTGTTTGTCCACTATATGCTATAATTTCTCCTTTATTTATTCTACCTGAACTTTTAACAACTCTATTACAATGAGCATATAAAATATAATTACCATCATCTGCTTTTATTTTAGGACAATAACCATATGCTTTATTTGGGCTATTACTTTCCATTGTAACTATACCACTAGTACATGCTACTAAAGGTGTCCCTACAGGACAAGCGAAGTCTATACCTGTATGTTTTCCTGCTTGCCATCTACCAGCTTTTCCGAAATGACAGGAAACTCTAAAGCTACCTTTAAATGGAATACCATATTGACCTGAACCAGTAGCTCCTAAATCAGTTATATTTGATGAATTAAATTTACCTTGTTTCTCTAATTCTAAAATATAGTAATAAGTGTTTTCACGTCTTGATTTATAAGTATCGTAATTTTTATAATTATTTTTACAGAAATTAACTACTTCATCTAATTGTTCTATTATAGATTTATCATTTTTATCAACTTTTGATGCAAATTGTTTAGTCTCTATTATAGATGCTCCATATTGATTCATTATATCTGTTAAAAATATAATTATTGCAGGATTCTGTATATTATATGGAGCGTTCTGTAAATTACTAATATGTTGCTGTATATCACTAGAAGCATATTGTTTCTGAGTTTCTTTTCCTTCATTTGATCCTAGCATATTTTGTATACTTTTATAAATATTAGATCCTGGTGTAGGGTGAAAATCAGTAGTATACTTAACTCTTTCTTTGGCATCAGAACCTTTTCTAACACTTTCTTGAAGATCTTTAAATAATTGCAAGCTTTTATCTGTAAAGTTATTTTCCCAATTACCTTTTTTAGTTATCTCAAATAAGCAATCATAAGCTCTAGCATGATGCCATTGTATTAATCCAATAGACCATCCAGGTTTATCATATGGAGTTATTTTTGTAAAAGTATCTTGTGATATATTATCTGGCCAAGCATTAATTGGTAAAGATACTTCATTATTTAATATAATAGGCATTGTCATATCTAATAAGTTTTGACCATTAGCTAAATATCCGTTTGATTCATTATTTTGATTTGCAGGATTGTAAGCATCAATCCCTAATATAATGTATTGATTTATATCATTATTAATAAAACTGCCATATACAATATTTCCAGGTTTTAATTCTTTTACTAAACTAATTGCCCAAGGAAATTTAGCTCTATCAGGATTATTGAGTTTATTTCCACTTTCCATGTAGGATTTATAAATAGTTAAGTAATCAGGTTGTAATAAAGGAATAAATATTTGTATTCTGAATTTAGCTTCAGGATCTTGAGATGTTTCTGTATTTACAACAATAGCTTTATATATACAGTTATAATAACTATCACTATTTAAAATATTCATTTACACATTTACCTTTCTTATAAACTTCTTACTCTAGTTAATTTCAATGAAGATGTAAATACTCCTTTAGTTGTAATATTATCTGTACAAGCATTAATCATATATACTCCTTGTGTTCTTGAAGTAGATTCCAGTATTCTAGGAATAACTTGTATCTCACAAGCTAATGGAGGATCACATGGAATACCTAAAATGGTTAAAGTAGCATTATACATTTCAAATGCTTGATCTGATAATTTACCCATTTTTTGTTCATGTTCAGCTATAATTTGTTGTTTATCTTCATCGTTAGATACAGTTTTTAAATCATTTTGAAATTTTCTATTTTCATAATCTATATCATATTGTTGTACTAAATAAAAATATAAATCGGTTTCAGGATTCCATTCTACAACTATATTTTTTGATTGCATATTCCAACTAAATTTATAATCAATTTTTAGATTATTTTCATTGTCTTTTGGATTTATATAACCTATATGAATTGTTTTTTGGTTATCTACATCGGTGAAATATATAATATATCTAGGTTTTTCATTTGGTTTAATTTCTTTACCTGTATCTTCATATTCCTTTTGTATTTTTTCTTTATCTGATTTTGACATCTGGTCTTTCAATAAATTCTCACAATATTTAATTGGATTGATTTTATTAACTGCATTATATGGAATTTCTGGAGCATTTTTTTCTAATTCTTCTGTTACATCAATTAAATATTTAGTATCAGATCCTATAGTTTGTCTTCCTTGTTCAATACCATATGGAGGATTATCAGGATCACCATAATAATAATATAGAGTATCTTTTACTAAAGATATTAAATTTCTATTTTCTACTGCAGGAAAACTAGCTTCTACATTACATCCAGGGGCTACTTCAGATACTCCTTCAAATGTATATACAGTCATACCTGATGACCATTGAACATTTGAAGATGCTTTAGTCATGATAAATTGATATTTTGGTGAAATTAAATTATCATCTTCTGTATAATTATAACCATATTGTATAAACCCTCTTAATTCTTTTTTAGGATCCTCAAAATCAAATGATAAAGTTTGTGCTATTAAGGAATCTAAAGCTTCTATCTTATCTGAAGGATTTTGTCCATGATTAAAGGGATCATAGTTGACTTTTAAAACAAAACTATTAGCTACACCTGCTCCGTGTTTTATCAACACTTAACTCTGCGATTAAATTTTCTTTTATATCGTTAGATGCTGTATTAAATATAATAGGCTTATTCATACCTAATTGAAATGATATCCAAACACTATAAATAGGGCCTTGCTTTTCAATCATATTGGTTACTTTATTTAACATATTATTATATTGAGTCACCATATCTTCTTGTGTCTTTATTGCTTGTATATTTTTAAAATTACGGGTTATATTAGCCATCGCTCAATACACCTCCTTGATTATATAAAGAAATGATAGCAGGAATTCGCAAAACAGTATTTTGAGGTATATCAAAAGGATCTATGATATTATTAGCTAAAGCTATAACCCACCAAAATCTTGGAGTATTATAATATTTATTTGAAATTATATCTAATCTATCTTGTTCAGCAATACTTACTGTTATATATTGATCTTCATTTGATTTATCTATTATTTTTTGAAAGACTGTCTCATGATATATATTTCCTGTATTTGAGTCTTGTATTCTTCTTAAATTTTTATATCTACAAGCATTTGTATATTGTTTAGGTTTTAAAAATTCAATAGGTATAAATTTCTCTCTTGTTTCTGCTAAATATGTAGGAGAAACATTATATCGTCTAATTAATTCTACTTGATTCATTTATTTATCCTCCTTTTAAACATCTGTAACTTGACCTCCTAAAGTACCTCCACTAAAAGCTGCATTTGTTCTAGCATTAGATCTTTCTCTTGTTTCATATCTACCCATTACATTACTATTTTCTGATTTACCTGGATATAATGTATTATATGTATTTTGAGTACTAGAAGCACCTGCTCCAGTAATTATATCGTTAGCTGATATAATACTATCTGGATAACAATCCATTTGAATAGTAACACTATTCCAACCATAAAAAGTATTTAATATAGGTTTTTTCCAAGTAGTGCTATATGATGTAACATATCCTTTTAATATCATTTGTCCAAATATAAAATATGTAGTTGGTGGAATTAATCCTTGAGAAGTATATTGAGGATAACAAGCAATTTGTAGCATTTTATTTGCATTCGTATACCATGTTCTAGTATCGAAAGGTCCTTTTTGAGATTGTTTTTGCAATCCAGCAGATTGTCTTTCTTTAGAACCTCCACTTGATTCTAAAGTCTGCATAGTGTGAGAAAAACTTCCTGTAATTAAATCTCTATGTAAATCTAAACTAAAACTTACTCCTTTTAAATCTGTTTGAGCATAAGCAGATAAAGGAGAAGATCTTCCTAATACTGTTTGAGTAGCCCATTGAGCACTTATACTTTCTGTTACTTCATCAGGATATAAAGGAAGTTCTATTAAATATTCATATTCTCCACCTACTCCGCCATTGATTAGGTTTTCCATATTTTACAATCATATAACATTCCCATGTTTTAAATCCAGATAATCCATTTGTAGAAGTTGAATTAGCTTGATCGATATTTGTCATAAAGGGTATATGATAATCTTTAATATATGCCATTATTTATTCACCTCTGAAATATTTTCATTATAATTATAATCACTTTCAAATAATGCTTCAGTTTGCACATCATACCAACCTAACATAAATGGAATTTGAAATTGACGTAATTTTGTTGATTCACCTTTTACTTCTTTTTCTAATAATTTATAATCTTCTTCATTAATATATCCATCTTGATTTACATCAGCTCTAACTCTAAATGTTGGAGAATATTTATCATCTAATGCTTCTTTGAGTATTTTCTCATCTGCTTTATTTATTTTTCCATCTTGATTTTTATCTAATTGTTTTATTTGAGCTGGAGTCAATTCTATTTTTCCTGCTAAATAATCTAATACTAAATTATAATCTGTAGCATCATCTAAATATTCTCTTAATAATTGTAAATCTATATTATCTAATTTATTATCTCTATTTAAGTCACCTAAAGTATAATAAGCTTTACTTAATTGATAATCTTTCATAATATTTCTCATATTATTGCTATATACTCCAGGATAGAAAAAGTCCTCATCATACATATGCTCTGGATAATATTCTTTCATTAATTTCTGTAGATAAGATATATCCTGAGAAAAGGAATATTTATGAATAGCCATATTTAGTAAATAATTAAAAAATTTATCATGAACTATCCAATCATCTTTTACAAAATCACTAAAAGGAATATTAACATTTTGATCATAATGTCCTTGTATTATTAATAAATTACTAACATTTGCAATAACATCAGCATTTCCTGGTTTATCATAAGTAAATACAGTTGTACCTAAACTAGGGTAAGTAGGATCTCCTTCAATAAATTTATATAAAATCTGAGCATCTTCTATATTTACATTACCATCTTTATTTATATCCATAACAGCTAATTGTTTAGGAGTAGCTTTCCAATGTAATTCTTCAGAACCAGGACCTTCAGCTGTATATCTTGCTAATAATGTATAATCTTGCATATCTATTCTACCATCAAAATTAATATCTCCTACTTCTAATACTAAAGATTCTTTTTGAGCAGTAAAAACATCATCATAATTAGAAGGACATTGTATACATAACCAAGTAGCATCATATCCATTACCTAATTCAGAACTTGAACATGTATATTCAAATCCTTCTCCTGATTTTAAATCTACTTCTACAACATTTTGTAATACTGATTTAGCTCCTACAATATCTTGTTTTAATTTAACATAAGTGCAACCTATAGCTAAGTGTACTGATTGTGTATTATTATGAGCAATAGTAACTTTTTGTCCAGGAGTGCATTTATATAAAGCTATTTTATGTAATCCTGTATTATCATATTCAATAACATCTTGCAATGTTGTTGGACCTCTAAACACATAATTATAAATAAATGTTCCATCAAATTGATTAACAAAAACCAACATATCTTCATTAGGAAAATAATTTTTTCTATTTCCTTTTTTAATATCTAATTTTAATTTACCTTCATTTAAATAATTATCCATGATAGTTAAATCTCTAATATCTACAACCCCATCCAAATTTAAATCTGCTTTTTCCATTATAGAAGCAGGATAATCAGCATTACTATAAATTATATTATGTAATATAGTTCTATCAGTATTATCAACTTTACCATCATTGTTTATATCTTTAGTTAAATCTACCCATTCTGATATATTAGCAATTTCCCAGCCAACAGATTCACAATAGGCTTTAATAGCATTTAAATTATCAATTATAAAGTTAGATTCAACATTGGATATATTTTTTGAAGTCCATTGAATTAAATCATCTTTTAATCTCATATTAAATAATTTATTTAAATCTGGAAATTTTTCAATAATTTCTTTTTGAACAACAAACATATCTTTAACATTTGGTAAATTTAAATAATGAATTAAAGCTTGTTGATCTATTTTATCAAATTTACCTAATATAGCTCCTGTTTGTGATAATTCATGATTTAAAAATCTCTTTAAATATTTAACATAAAAATTATCCATTCCAAATTTTATATTCATTTATTATCTCCTTAATAATATTGTTATTTCTTATATAAATCAATTTTAAATAAGTTTTATAATAATTTAATATAATTATATACCTTAGATAAAATCTTTTAAATAATTCTAATAATATTTTACATAAATTTTTATAGGTCAAAAATAGAGAAGAAATTATATCTTCTCTATTAAATATTATTAATTATTAAAGCTACTTAAATTTCTTAAATGTTTCATATTATTTAAAGTAGAATTAATATTCCAAGATGGCTCTAATTTTTCTGTTCTTGAATTAGTAATAGTGTTAATTATTTGATCCATTTTATTAAGAAGAGATGTAGTTTGATTTTGAATTATAGTATCAAATGAAATACTTTGTTGACTTGTTTCTCTATATGTATCAGTTAGATTTCTTAACTCATTAGCTGTAGATGCTGTAAGTACTGTTTCATTTTCATGCAATAAAGCTGGATAATCATCATAAGGTACTTTATCTAGACCATATCGGTGAGAATTTAGGAATTCAACTCTATCAGAAGGTATTCCTTCTATTTTTAATACCTTATCATAATCACTTTCATTAGGCATAACCCACTTACCATTTTCATTCCATAACCACATATCAGCTTTAGTCATTAAATCTACAGTTGACTTAAATTGATTACGACTTAAAGCAGTAGAGCCACTCATAATATTTTTCATTGTTTCTTCATCAGGAGTCACTTCAACTCCCATAACATGTGATAAAGCTTCTAATATAGAAGCATTTTTGCCTGTATATCCTTGAGAATATAAACCTATTAACCAAGCGTTATATATATTTGATAGAGTTTCTTTACCAAGCCCTATACCTCCATAATTTAAACTTTTTCCAATTTTAGCTTTATTATATTTTAAAGTATCAGTTTCATCATAAGCTTTATCTAATGTTTGTTTAAAATCAGCTTCATTTAAGGTGTCAAATGTACCTAATTGAGCTCCAAATAAAGCAGCATTTTCAGTGGTATCAAAAGTAACACCTAACCAATTTTTGTCAGAATTAGTTATATTTGATCCTGCATTTAAAATTGATGCTTCTGCCTCAGAAATACCTAAGTCTTCTGATAATGCTTTAGTTTTCATATCTTGTTTCTTTTTATCTTTCTCATTTTCTTTATTAGCTGCTCTCATTACACCTTCATGTATAGCGTTAGCTAATGCAACACCTGCTACAGCTCCTCCTATAGCTCCAAGAGCTATACCTCCAGCTCCTCCTACAGCAGCTAGAATACCTTTACCAGTACCACCTGCAGTACTTCCTGCTAAAGCTCCTATTCCTTTTCCAATTACAGAAACAGCTAACCCTCCTACAATTCCTTTTACAGCTACTCCAATAAGATCAAACCAAGTAGGGAATTTTTCTTTTAAATATGCTACATCATTAGTAATATTTTCTAACCAAGTATCTCTTTTATCTTGAGATGATTGCATATCTCCTTTTTTTAAAGTTTCATATGTTTTATTACCAGCATCTTCTAATTCATTAGATGCTTTATTACCTGCTTCCACCATTTTATTTATATCATCATAACTTTTATTTTGCCAAGTTTTAGTAGATAATAAATTTATTCCTACTTTATCACCTGCTACATCAGCAGCAGATGCATGTAATAAACTCTTTTTAGCATCTGGAAGCATATCTGCAAAATATTTTTGACTAGATGCTAAAATTCCTAAAATTTCAGCATAATCTTCAGGATTATCCATACTTAAGCCTGCATTGTTTATTTGCTCCCATGCATATTTTTCTATAGCTGTTCCTTCAGTAATAATCTTGCCTGGTTCTGTAAATAATTTAGAAAAAGTAGATGTAAGATTATCCACTTCTGTTTGAGACATGTTCATATCTAAGGCTTTAGCTGTAAATCCTGACATTTCAGCGGCCCCTTTTGCTGCTTCATCTTCAGCACCATCACTTAAATATTGCATTAAAGGCAATATATCTTTAACTATTTTTTCAGTATAATATGTATTATCTTCTACATCTAAAGTAGCTTTATTAATACCTCTCATTTGTTTAACAAAAGTAGGACCTAAACTTGACTGCAATTGTTGCCATAAAACAGAAGAAGTATCAAGATATGGAACTATTTTTTCAGTGATAACATTTTCTATACCCTGAGCAAACATTGTTTCTTCATTAGCACCATTTGAAGCTAATTTATTCCACATATTTTGTACATCAGATGATCTAACATTATCTTCTAAACCTAAATCACTTAATTCATTATTTAAATTTTTTTGTTTCTCAAAATATTGTTCATTTGTAGTAAAATTTCTAGCTGCGATATTGGAAAAACTACTTTCATAAGCATTAACTTGATTATTAAATCCTTGTTTGATACCAGAAACAAAAATATCTACACCAGCTTTAAATACATCTATAGCAGTTTGTAAAATACTAGCTCCTTTATTAAATTTACCTGCACTGTTCCTAAGATCATTTACTGTCTTATTCTCAGCTAATTTAGTAATCAATTTACCATTAGTACTAGTAGAATTTTCTTTAAAATATTTATAATTTTTGTTTAATTGAGTTTGTGTATATTTTTGAAGATATGCATTTGTTATAACTGATCCTGCATTATTCCAAGTAATATTTGAAGATGAGTTAGTAATACCTGTTCTTTTTTGTATATTATTCATACTAGAATTTTGCGAAGTATTTTTTTTACTTATAAGGTCATTTTCATGTTGTCTTTCTTTCAATAAATTAACAACCTCTTTTAACTGCTCTTCACTTAATTTTATACCTAATTTCTGTAATTCATTTTGTATATCCCATTTTTCATTAATTTGTTGCATAATATTATGAGAACTACTTAAAGAATCTGCAAAATGATTCTGCAAATAATTTAAACGTTCATATAGTTTTATAGCTTTCTCTAAATTAGGTAGAT
>CALESE010000037.1 GCA_937907205.1 uncultured Romboutsia sp.
CGCTCTAAATCCTCAAATATCTCATTAAAATTTAAAAATATATCTATAAATTTTTCCTTATATTTAATATCAATCTTTAGTTTATCCATTTTATTTATAGCCATAGCAAATTTACCCATAGCTATTCTAAATTCATCATAGTTTTTATCATATAATTTATACTCTATACTTAATTTTTCTAACGCTTCTAAATTAGTCTTTGCAGAACTTTCATATAATTTTATATCATCTATTGTTTTTATGTTCATATATATTTGAATTGTGTTAAAATTTGATCTTATTAGATAATTTTTATACTCATTTATCATCGTCCGAGCCGTTTTATTCATTCAATTTGTCTCCCATATTTTTTAAGTAATTTATTTGTATTTATTAATACCCCTATTTTATTATTTAAACCTTTTAACAAATTCATTTAGTTCTTTATGACTTTTAATATCCTCTTTTTTAATCCATCTTTTTCTTTACTTTTTTATAAAGATATATAAATCCACAACTAATTTCTAAAGAAAGAGTTTATAATTTATCAAAAGATTTATCAAAAAATATAGATGATCTTTTAAAAGAATATTTTGATATATGCTTGAGTGGAAAATAAAAAGTGACAATATTTTTGTCACTTTTTATTATTCAAATGTATTTGCTACGTCTTTTAAATATTTTACTATTTCAATATGTTGTGGACAACTTTTTTCACATTTTCTACATTCTATACATTCAGAAGCTTTACCATAATTTTTTGTATAATTCTCATAATACATTCCTTGTGTTGAGAAACCTTTATTTGATGATTGTTTTTCAGCATTATAAAGTGCAAAACATTTTGGTATAGCTATATTCTTTGGACATCCATCTACACAATACTGACATGAAGTACAAAGAATTTCTATTGATTCATTTATTCTTTTTATCGCTTTATTTATAATATCATACTCATTTTTAGTAAATTGCTTAAAATCTTGCATATATCCTGTATTATCTAATAATTGTTCTATGGAAGACATTCTGCTTAATACCATTATTACATTATCAAGGCTTGCTACAAATCTAATTGCCCAAGACGTTATAGGCATATCTTTATGATAATTTTTGAATAATTTTTCAGCTTCACTTGGAATATCTGCAAGTGTTCCACCCTTTACTGGTTCCATAACTATAACAGGTTTATTATGTTTTTTTGCAACTTCATAACATTTTCCCAATCTAATAATTAATTTGTAATTGTACAAAATCAACTTCTGGATGCTCAGTAAGTATTATATCTAATAAATCTGCATTATCATGGAATGAAAAGCCTATATTTCTAACTTTGCCTTCTTCTTTTTTCTTTTGGATAAATTCAAAAGCATCAAATTTTTTAGCTATTTCATAATGCGATACACCTAAATTATGAAGCATATAATAATCAAAATAATCTACTCCAACTTTTTCAAGTTGTTCATTAAATATTCTTTCTAAATCATCCTTCTCTTTTAAAAACATTGTTGGTAACTTTGTAGCAACTGTGAAAGAATCTCTATTATGGCGTTTTGCCAATGATTCTTTAAATGCAAACTCACTTATAAAGTTATGATACTTTAGTATCTGTTACTGGTAAATGCATAAATCCAAAACCTAATTTTTTCATCTTTTTTAATCCCCCTTCATTTAATTTTATTATAATTTATATTAATATTAAATATGCTTATTCATTGACTTACTTACGTTTATCTAACATTTCTCCCAAGCACTTGCTCTATAGATAAATCCTCTAAATACTTCATATTTTATTTCTAACATTTATTTGCTACTAACTACATCTATTTCAATAATTAATTCTTTCATCTGTGTATATCTAGTATACTTACCACTATAATTTTATAATATGGTACAAATAATCCCTTAATTTAATAATATAAAGTATAGCTTCGAATTTAACTGGGGGTGATATCTTGAATAATATAGTTCAAGTTAAAAATCTTTCTATGAACTTTTATAATAAAGAAGGAGAGCTAGAAGTTTTAAAAGATATGAACTTCTCACTAGAAGAAGAAGAAATTCTTACACTTTTAGGACCTTCTGGTTGTGGTAAATCTACTATACTTAATATATTGACAAATCTTTTAAAACCTACTAAAGGCGAAGTAATAATAAACGGAAATATAGGATATATGTTTCAAAAAGATAATCTTCTTGAATGGAGAAATATCATAGATAATATAACTATTGGACTTGAAATACAACATAAAAAAACTCCAGAAGCTTTAGAAAATGTTGAAAATCTTCTTAAAACTTATGGACTTTGGGATTTTAAAAATATGTATCCAAAAGAACTATCTGGTGGTATGAGACAAAGAGTTGCACTTATTCGTACTCTTTCAGTAAATCCAGATATACTTTTACTTGATGAACCATTCTCAGCTCTTGATTATCAAACAAGATTACTCGTTAGTGATGATGTTTATAAAATTATAAGAAATGAAAAAAAATCTGCGATATTAGTTACACACGATATATCAGAAGCAATAAGTATGTCAGATAAAGTTGCCGTATTGTCTACTCGCCCTGCTACAGTAAAAAACATTTATAATATAAATCTTAGAGAAAATCAAAATTTAACACCTCTACAAACTCGTAATATTCCTCAATTCCAAGAATACTTTGACAAACTATGGAAGGAGTTTGATTCTAATGAAACTAGATAGATTAAGCAAAGACTCTCAAGGATATATTAATTATTTGAAAAATGTAAAAAAGGAAAAAAGAAATATATTTATTTATCAAATTCTAATACTAATCGGATTCTTGGTTTTATGGGAAGTTCTAGCTAATTTTTATATAATAGATACTTTCTTGTTTAGCAAACCAAGTGCTATATATGAATTATTTGTAAAATATATATCAAATGGACAGCTACTACATCATGTATGGGTATCCGTTTATGAAACACTTTTAGGTCTTTTAATCGGTACTGTACTTGGAATTTTGATTGCTATTTTGCTATGGTGGTCTAAAAAATTATCTAGAATTTTAGATCCTTTCTTAGTCGTATTAAATGCACTTCCTAAGACTGCTCTAGCTCCAATAATTATAGTCTGGGCTGGTGCTGGTATTGAAGGTATTGTAGTTACTGCAATTACTATATCTGTTGTTGTAACTATATTATCATCTTATCAATATTTTATAAATGTAGATGATGAAAAAATTAAAATGCTTCAAAGCTTTAAAGCTTCTAAATCACAAATATTATTTAAACTTGTACTTCCTGCTAATATAGGAAACTTAATAAACTTAACTAAAATCAATATAGGTATGGCTTGGGTTGGTGTTATAGTTGGTGAATTTTTAGTTTCTAGAAGTGGAATTGGTTACTTGATTGTTTATGGCAGCCAAGTATTTAAACTAGATCTTGTTATGATGGGAGTATTTGTATTAGCATTTTGCGCTTGGATAATGTATGAAATACTTAATATAGCTGAGAAAATGTATAACTCTAGAAGATAATATAAAAATATGCTAATTTATAATTTAAATCAATATTGTCACTATAGAATATAAATAAATTTTTAAATATTATTCAATATATATTCACTAAGTAACAATTAAAAATTTAATTAGTATTATATATTATCAGTCTTTATTGAGACTAAATTTTTATGTTATTAGGGGGATATATATGTTCAAAAAGCTTGTAGTACTTACTAGTTCCTTAGCATTAAGTGCTCTTTGTTTAACAGGATGTAGATTAGATAACATTAAAGAAGAAAATAAATTAGACAAAGTTACCATAGCTGAAGTTACTCATTCCGTATTTTATGCACCTCAATATGCAGCTATAACTAAAGGTTTCTTTGAAGAAGAAGGTATTGAAATAGATCTTATAAATACTCAAGGTGCTGATAAAACCATGGCAGCTTTAATATCAGGTGAGGCTCAAATAGGTCTTATGGGTCCTGAAGCTTCTATTTACGTTTATAATCAAGGTAATAATGATTATGCTATAAACTTTGCTCAACTTACAAAAAGAGATGGTAGTTTTATAATAGCTAGAGAAAAAATGCCAAACTTTAGTTATGATGACTTAAAAGGTAAGGAAATACTTGGTGGTAGAAAAGGTGGAATGCCTTTAATGACTCTTGAATATATGCTAAAACAAAAAGGTCTTACAATTGGTGAAAATACTAATAATGGAGAGATAAATATAAGAACCGATGTTCAATTTGGAGTAATGGCAGGTGCTTTTGCTGGTGGTGAAGCTGATTTTACAACTGCATTTGAACCAACTTCAACTCAAATGGAAAAAGAAGGTAGTGGATATATAGTAGCATCAGTAGGTCAAGATTCTGGAGAAATACCTTTTACAGCTTACTCAACTACTAAGTCATATATGTCTAAAAATGAAGATTTAATTCAAAGATTTACTAATGCTTTATACAAAGGTCAACAATGGGTTCAAAGCGCTAGCAGTGAAGAAATAGCAAAAGCTATGCAACCTTTCTTTGATGATAATTCTTTAAATGATTTAATATCAGTTGTTGATAGATATAAGTCAATAGACGCTTGGAGCTCTGATCCTTTATTGACAGAGAAAAGTTTAAACAACCTAATGGTTGTCATGAAAGAAGCTGGCGAACTAGATAAAGAGCCTCCATATAATGCTATTGTTAACACTAAGTTTGCAACTAACTCTATAAATAATAAATAAATTATTAAGAGCTAGGTTATTTCTAGCTCTTTTTACATATTACATATAAAAAAATTTGCTTCGCTTATGTATTGAGTTAATATAGTTTACTAGAACATAAAAAAGACCCCTGAGGGTCTTATAAAGTCTAGTCTATATAATTTATATATTATAATATAGTTATATTAGCAGCTTGAGGTCCTCTAGCTCCTTCAACTATATCAAAACTTACTTTTTGTCCTTCTTCTAAAGTTTTGAATCCTTCACATTGTATAGCTGAGAAATGAGCAAATACATCATTTCCACCTTCTACTGTTATAAATCCAAATCCTTTTTCAGCGTTAAACCATTTTACTGTTCCATTATTCATAATAAAAACTCTCCTTAGCCTTGTTAAATAAGACTTTTCTTTAAAATATTTTAGTAGCCATTAACTTACTACTCCTTAATAATAACACAGTTTAAAAAAATAGATATGTTTTTATAAGTTTTTTTAATAAAACTTTTCAACTTTATTTAACAAAGTTCTATAAATATTGACTTTCTAGCATTTTAATTATTGTATTTTATGCTATAATATATAAATTATCAAGAAAAGGAGAAATATTATGAAAATAAATAGATTAGAAAATGTATTATCTCAAATGAAAAACGATAATATCTACCAAATAATAGTTACTGATCCTAAAGCAATCTTTTATTTAACAGGTCAAATGATTCATCCTGGCAAAAGAATGGTTGCTCTTTATTTAAATATAGATAATAACCATAAATTATTTATAAATGAACTATTCCCTGTTTATGAAGATCTTGGTGTTGAAAAAGTTTGGTTTAATGATACTCAAAATCCATTAGAGATTTTAGCTTCTTATATACATAAAAATGAAAAAGTTGGTATAGATAAATCTTGGCCAGCTAGATTCTTACTTGATTTAATGGAACTTTGTGAAGGTACAAAGTTTATTAATGCATCTTATATAATAGATACTTTAAGAATGCAAAAAGATGAAGAAGAAAGAAATTTAATGAGAAAAGCATCTAATATAAATGATATGGCTATGAATAAACTTCAACAAGCATTGCTTGAAGATTTAACTGAAAAAGAAATGGCTTCAAAATTATCAAAAATATATGAAGACCTTGGTGCTGATGGATTCTCATTCCCTCCAATAATTGCATACGGTTCAAATGGTGCAGACCCTCATGTATCTTGTGGACACTCAAAATTACAACCAGGTGATGCAGTAATACTAGATATAGGATGTGTAAAGGATAATTATTGTTCAGATATGACTAGAACAGTATTTTTTAAAGAAGCACCTCAAAAAGCTAAAGAAGTATTTGAAATAGTACTTGAAGCTAATAAAAGAGCAATCTCTCTTATTAAACCAGGGATGAGATTTTGTGATATAGACAACGCAGCTAGAAGTTATATAACTGAAAAAGGATATGGAAAATATTTCACTCATAGAACTGGCCACTCTATAGGACTTGAAACTCATGATATGGGAGATGTATCTGCTGTAAATACTGATATATTAAAACCTGGAATGATATTTTCAGTAGAACCAGGTATATACTTACCAGGTGAATTTGGCGTTAGAATAGAGGATTTAGTTTTAGTTACAGAGGATGGACATGAAATATTAAATAAGCACACAAAAGAATTAAATATAATAAAATAAATTATAGGGATTAACATTAGTTAATCCCTATTTGCTTATACAATATCAAAATATAATTTTATTTTATATAATATTTTTTTTGTAATTGAATATAATAATTATAAAGTTGTTAAATATATTAATCTTATATTTAAGAGGTGTTAATTATGAAAATATATCCAAAAGCATTTGGTAAAAAAAATAGTGATAAAGTTCTAAATTTAATAAATTTTAATGACTCCTTTCTTGATAATGATGTATTTTTATACGATGAATATGATAATTATGAATCATTAGATGATGATGTTACTTTTACTGAATATGATAATAGCTTCTCAGATGATTTTTATAGAGATGATAACTTATATTATGAAGATTAATTTTTAATTATATAAATCCATAAATTCAAATTAAAATAGCCTAGATATTTGTTAAAAATATCTAGGCTATTTTAAGCATTTTCAAACATATATATAGCGTCTACTCTTGCAATATATTTACCTACTTCGCTACATCCTATATACTTAGCATATTTTTTTACCTTTTCTTTATCTAACTCTGGGTCTAAACTTTTACAATTTAATACACTATTAATATAATCATCCATTAATTCTTCTTTGTATCCATTTATATCTACACCTAAAAATGCTGTTAATCTTTCTATTTCTTTATTAAAATCTCCATCTTCTTTAATAAAGAATTTATATATATCCTCCCTATAAGGATTAAAACTTATTATATATTTTACTGCATTATGTTCATCTAATGTATCTATAAATCCATCTTTATAATTATTAAATAATGCATTTGATTTTTTTATACTTTCTCCAGTAATACTTGATTTTGCAGACTGTATACCATTATCTTCTAATGCATCAATTATTGCCATATGTATATTAAATATATCCTTATATAAATTTTCTTTTAAAGTTTTTATTATAGATCCTATCTCATAAAATTTAAAATTACTTTGTCTTTTATGTTTAGAACTATTTAATATTTCTTTATTTAAATTATTAAATAATCTTTCATAATTTAGATATTTTTTACAATAAATATCTTCAAAAGTCCTTAAATCAACAGTTATAACATCATAACTTATTAATGTCTCTACTCCGCTTTTAATAGATTTTTCAATAAAATCTAAGCCTAAATTTAAACAATTTTCACTTATTATTTTTAAATTTTTATAATTACTTAAAGAGTAATCTTCAAATTCGTTAGATAGACTTATAGCTTGTTCTTTAAATAATTTTCTTATAGCATTATAATTATCCATCTTTTCATCAAATTCTATAATAGCTCCGTTTATATCAAACTTACTCATTAGTTATTCCCCCTAATTTTTAAGTATTTTCCGCGTGATTATATATTATTAATTATATGTAAATCTTACTTTTCCTTCTAAAATAAAAATTTGTAATATAATTATTTAAGCATATTTATATATTTAATTGGATTACTTACAAAATCCTGAAAAGAATTTCTTGTAAAAATTATATCACTACCTAAAAATCTTTTATATCTCGCTTCTTCTCTTTTCATATATAAATCAGTTTTACCTTCATGATAATTAAATACTATTACTTTTAAAGGATCTTTATTCCTATTAGTTTGAACTTTTTTTATCATATACTTAATATGTATATCTGCATCTGGAAAAGAGTATCCACAAAAAATAAGTATATCACTTTTTCTTAAAGCTTTTTCAACATCATTCCACACAGTTGACAAGAATATATTAGACATATTTTTAAAATATGTTGGAGGTATTATTATAGGTACTGTTAAACATCCACATTCTAAACATTTTGCATCTTCTTCATTTTCAAGTAGCTTTATAACACCTTCATTATAAGGAGTTAATGTTATACTACTACACACAGGGCAATATAACCAGTTTAGCGATCCATGAATCTTATAAAGTTTTGCTATTTGACCTTTTGGAATTTTCCACGTTTCTTCTGTATTAAAGTTTGCAAATTTAATTCCATAATCAAGCATTATAATATAATCTTTATATAATGAAGATAGCGCATTATCAATATTTATATCATAGTTTGCACTTATAAAAGTTGTATCAACTAATAAATTTTCTTTCATTAAATTTTTTACTAATAATTTATGATATTTATTAGTTCCTTCACAATTATGTATTGCTTTTGCCATTAGTAAAATTATATACTGTCTTAAAAATCTTATACTATCACTTCTATTGCTTAAATTTTCTAGACCAAAACTTTTAAAACCTTCTCTTCTTTGTTCAGCCAAATCTAATAACCCTAATACTTCTTCAAATGTGGGAAATGTTACTTTTTCGATATCATCATTTTTAATATCTATATTAAACATTTGTTTAAAGAACTTGTATAATTCTTTATTCATATCAGTTTTAAAATCTTCTTCTTTAAGACTTTTAAAATACTCACTAAATAGTTGATTTTGTATAGGTAAATTATCTGCAGCAGACGCTCCAGCACCTAAAAATATAGATATTTTCATATTTCACCTCATAACTTTTGCTTTATCAATATATGTAAAAAATATAGGGATTATAAAATCCCTATATTTATTATATATTATTTTTTATAAATTATCCCTGTAATAATTCATATACAGATAATGCATAAATCTCTGTTGATCTCATTAAGTCATCTATATCTATATATTCATTAGCTTGATGTTCAACTTTAGGTTTTCCTGGAAAAACACTACCAAATGCTACACAATTATCAAGCGCTCTTGCATAAGTCGCTCCTCCTGAAGAAAGTGGTGTTCCATCAAGTCCAGTTTCTTCTTCAAAAACTTTTTGTAGTGTTTTTACTAAGAAGTTATCAGCTGGTACATATATTGAATCTAAATAATCATATTGTTCATAGTCTAAATTATAATGTTTAGCTATTTCTATTAAATTAGAAGTTAATTCTTCTTTTTTATATGTAACAGGTATTCTTGCATCTATACCTATTACAGAATATTTTTCATCTATACTTAGCTTACCTATATTAAAAGTTAGTTTTCCTGATACTTCATCTTCACAATTTTTTATTATATTATTAGCATTTGCATCTTCACCAATAATATTTGCTATAAAGCTTATAGCATTATTTTTAATGCCTATATTGTTAAGTGCTATACATAGTCTTGATATAGCATTTATTCCAGTATCACTTACTGACGAGTGTACACTTTTACCTATTACACATATATTTTCATTATCTAAATCATATTCAAAATTTAATTTATCTAATTCTTTTATTAATTCTTCTTTATATTTTCCAGAATATATAGCTTTATCTGGTACAGAGTTAAATGCATTACCTAAATTTAATTCTAAATCTTTGCTTCCTTCTCCCTTTAGTAAAACTTGTAGTAATCCTTTTTCTGCATTTATCATAGGAAATTTTGAATCTGGTGTAAATCCATAGTTTGGTATCTCCTCACCATTTTCTTCATACTTATTTATACATCTCCAAAGATTTTCTTCATCCGTCCCAAATATAAATCTTATTCTTTTATCAAAATTAATTCCTAGGTTCATTAATGATTTTACTGCATATAAAGCTGCAATAGTTGGACCTTTATCATCTTGAGTTCCTCTTCCATATATTTTATTGTTATCTATAATACCTTCATAAGGTGGAAATTTCCAACTATCCACTTCACCTTCTGGTACTACATCTAAATGTCCAAGTATGCCTACTAACTCTTCTCCTTGACCTATTTCTGCATATCCATAGTATCCATCTTTATATACAGTTTTAAATCCTAAAGACTCACATAAAGATAGTGTATATCTTAATGCTTTATCTATATTTTCTCCAAAAGGATATTTATTACTAGCTTCACTTATAACACTTGGTATTTTTACACATTCTATTATTGAATTAATCAATTCATCTTTTATAGAATTTACACTTTCTTTTATTTGATCTTTCATATTAGCACCCCTTATATTATCTATTTTCTTTATTTATCTTTAATATACTACACTTATAATATTTATTCTATATAATTTTATTTATATAGAATATTTTATTTATAGTATTGTAAATAAATACCATATATTTTTTATCATATCGGTATTGATAAATATTTTCAATTATGTTATTCTGTATTTGAAAATATTTATCAATTATAGGAGGGTAAGTATGAGAAATAAATGTGTAAAAGCTTGTTGTAAAAATAATTCAAATTCAGAATATATAAAATGGGTATTAGAAGTTTTAGGACCAGTGATACTTGGCTCTAAACCTTGTGAAATATTAAATATACCTTTAAAAGATAATTTTAGAATTAATAAACTTAATGAAATAAAAAACTTTTTTAGCAATTGTTTTAAAATAACATATAAAATAATAAATACTGCTGATGGAGGTACTAGAGTATTATTTATAAATAAAAAGTCCCTATCTAGTGTACTAAATAGTAAAAAGTGCATAAATTTTTTAAAATTTATAGGCTATCCTTCAAATTATGATTTGGATTATTACATAGATATTTTGGTAGGTAAACTTCACTCTAGCGAATTCCCTCATGAAATAGGAATATTTTTAGGTTATCCACTTAAGGATGTTGTTGGATTTATGGGATATGGAAAATTTAAACTTAGTAAGGTTAGATATTGGAAAATTTATGGAGACCCTGAAGTATCTGATATTGTATGCAACAAATTCTTAGAAGATAGAAATACCATGAAAAACATTATAGAATTTAATTCTTTAGACGAATTAAAAAATGTAATATAAATTAAATACGCTATACAAATTTTTTCATTAATATAAATTAAAGCCACTCTTTTTCTCCTACTTAAAAGAGTGGTTTTTATATTTATATATTATAATCTAATTTTTATTTATTATCAAATTAATATCAAAGCTTTATATTGTAAGATTTTTATATAAATGATACTATTTATATAAATCTAAATAAACTGAAGGAGATATTTATTTTGAAATCTATTATATTATATGGAAGTATAGCTTTAATATTAATTGTTATATTTCTTATAGTTGTATTTGCTTGTATTAATACATTAAAAAAACTTGATAGATTAAGCAAATCAAGTGATTATAACAATAAAAAAGATATATAAGCTAAATATAATGATTTACCTTATATATCTTTTTATTACTTCCTATTTTATAAAACCAAACTTGCATTAGACTTTTTAATTTATTACTTTTATAAACTTAATTTAAGTAGTATAACTAAAATAGGAATTTTTTAGGAGGCTTAATATGAATTTTATAACAAAGGAAGAATTAGCAAATAAATGTATAGTGTCTAAATTTTATATAGTTGATAATGATTTAGTAATAGGTGATAACTATGAGTATAAAAATGAATTTAGCATTGGTGATATTGTAGCTTATAAAATGGATACTAAAAAATTAGGAGTTCTATCTTTCATTGAAGAAGATAATTTAAATATCAACTGGAATGATAATACTCAAACTACTGAAGCTTCTTGTAATTTAATTAACATACCTCCTACAATTGGGGTAGAATTATTAAGTAAAAATACTAAAGATAATACTCTTATATCTTTATGGGAAGAATTATCTAATGGTAAAAGTGAAGATTATGATTTAAAATGCCTTTATTTAGGAGATTTAATAGTAAATGAAGTTCCATTTATAAAATCTTTTAAAAATACTAATGTATTAGTAGATAAAAAATTTAAAAGAGAATTTTTACTTCATAGAAAATTTGGACCTACTCAAATATTTAAGACTAATTTATACACTATTTATAATAATAAAGTCGCTTTAGATAAGTCAAGATATGTATATTACTTGTTAGAAGGTAATATAGTTTATTATTTAGGCATAGATTTAGATGATAAAGTTTTATCTTTAGCCTTATTTAATAAGTAAATTCGATTTAATATAATAAAAAATGATTACTATTTAAAATAGTAATCATTTCAGAGCGTAGACAAAGTCTACGCTTTTTTATTTTTGTTAATACTCTTTATG
>CALESE010000038.1 GCA_937907205.1 uncultured Romboutsia sp.
TTAGCTTATTTAATAATTTTCATACCTTTATTATTAAGTTCGTTTACTATAATATGATAATTTATCTCAGATAAAAATACATATACAAATAAACAGTGTAACGAAATATTAGCAAAACAATGTAACATCACAGAAGAAGAAAAGAGAAAAACACTACAAAGTAAAAAATCATCAATATTTTATAATAGAGTAAATTGGGCTAAAACATACATGAAAAAAGCAGGGCTTGTAGAAGCACCTAAAAGAGGAGAAGTAAGAATAACTTATTTAGGAGAACAATTATTAAAAGAAAATCCATCTGAATTAAAATCAAAAGACTTAGAAAGATACGATAGCTTTATAGAATTTACAAATAAATCAAATAAAAATAATAGTACAGTTAATAGAGTGACAGAGATAGAAGAAAATAAAACACCAAATGAAAGTTTAGAAGATGCAATTTTAAAATTAAAAATATCTTTAGTAGATGAATTACTAGAAAAAATAAATAATTCTTCATTTGACTTTTTTGAAATATTAGTTATAGACCTACTTATAAAAATGGGATATGGTGGTTCTAGAGAAGAAGCTGGACAAGCTACTAAAAAGACTGCTGATGGTGGTATTGACGGAATAATAAATGAAGATAGATTAGGCCTAGATAGTATATATATACAAGCTAAAAGATGGAAAGATACTGTAGTTGGTAGACCTGAGATACAAAAGTTTTCTGGAGCACTAGATACACCAGGAGCTACTAAGGTGATTTTTATAACTACATCTACTTTTACTAAGGAAGCGAAAGAGTATGCTAAAAATATTAATAATAAAAAGATTGTGCTTATAGATGGAAGTCAGTTAGCTAAGTTTATGATTGATTTTAATGTAGGTGTATCTTTAGAAACTGTATATGAGATAAAAAAGATAGATAGTGACTATTTTATAGAAGATTAAAATAAAGCTAGTCAAGTTGCTAGCTTTATTTTTTATAAGCAAAAGATGTAATATTTTAAAATATCAATCTTATATTTATATTAGTATACTAAGCTTATCATTATTTAGAATTATAATAAATCATCAATGTTTTATTTGTACATAATAAACTGGTAAACAATATATGATAAGTTGTAAGAATATTTTTAGTATGGTAATATCTTATTTGGTATTGAATAAAGCCGAAATAATAAATAAGGATGAGAAATATATGAAACATATAAATATACTAGAAGAAATATCAGATGGAAAACTATATGACATTGAAGATACAGTAAAGGCAGATACATATGGTTGTGATGGATGTAGTGATTGTTGTTGTGATGTTGGAGAGCTAGTGGTGCTTACACCTTTTGATATATATGAAATGGTGAATTATTTAGGTGTAGGATTTGATGAATTATTAGGAAATAAGATTAAATTACGTGAAAATAATAAAATTTTATTACCATATTTAAATATGCAAGATGATAATAAAAAAAGATGTAGCTTTTTAAATGAAGGAAAAAGATGCACTATTCATGCTAAACGCCCAAACATTTGCCGTTTATTCCCACTTGGAAGAGTGTACAAAGATAATGATTTTAAGTACTTTTTACAGGTAGGAAATTGTCCTAAAGAGAATTTAAAAGATATTAATGTTAAAAAGTGGATAGGAATTGAAAACTATGATGAAAATAAGAAGTTTATTTTAGAATGGTATAAATTTATTAAGGCATTAACTTTCCGTTTAAAGTTTGTGAGAGATAATAGCGAAATAAAGAAAATAAATGAAATTTTAATAGATGAATTTTATCGTATTAAGATAGATGAAGAAGAGAATTTTTACCTTGTATTTACAAAAAAATTACCTAATATAAAAAGTAGACTGGGTATTATTTAAGATAAGTATAAAATATATTTATGGAAAAGAAATTAATTTTATAGAGATACAAAAGCTTAAAAATTTATAGAGTAAAGATGAAATAAAGTATGTTGGCAAATTTAGAAATTATAATATAAGTAAAAAAGAGCCAATACTTGATGGTGATAGTGTTATATATGCTAATTATAATGATTTAATATAGAAAAATAACCATGCCTTAGTACTTTCAAGATATTAGGTTCTAAGACATGGTTATTTCTATAACTTACTATAATTTGTTCGTAATATATTAACATTATTCATAACTTGTATTTAAATATTTAATTTTAATAGCTACAAACTTTAATAAATAGTTTATTATCCAAAATGTAGCAAGATAATAAGATGTAAAAAGGTTTATATTCACCTTATTATAAATAATTGCACTCCCTAATATTAATAAAATACAATTGAATACACAAAATAATAATTGTATTTTATAATAATCATCTTTTAAAACATTTATCTTTTTATTACGTATAGTATAGATGATACTTTTCTTTTTGTATGATATTATGCTATATATTAAGAAAATCAATGCCATACTGATATAAACTAAGAACACTACATCTTCCATATTAATTTACCCCTTTTGTTTAATTCTATAATATAGTAACTGTGAATTTTTATTATATTATACATAATATTCCATTATTTTTCAATTGCAAAGTAGTTTCACTAGACTGAAATATAAGTTCTTGTTTTAACTTAACTAAATGGACAATCTGTTGTAATTCATTTTCGGTAAATAGACGTTTTTATACAAATTTTTATTTATATAAGTCAAATTATTTTGTATAATTATATGAATAAGATAGATTTATAAATTGAAATTTATATTCCAAAATGAATTATATAATTATTTTCTTTTTTAGCTTGATTTGCTAAAGAAATTAAATCAATATATTCTAAATTATTTTGTATTGATAAAATATTTATTAATGTATCTATTGATTCAGGTGGTATAAGTGTAATACCACAGTAGGAAAGACCTTTACCTGAAACCTTAAGTGTATTCCAATAACAATCTACATTTTGTAAATCTATTAAAATTGGTTCAATAAAACCATCATCAACCTGAATACAATTATATTTATTTGGTTCATATTCATCAAATCTATCTGTACTAATAGGTTTGTTTTTTATAATTCCAAATTCATGTTTAGCCATGTCATCACCTCTATAAATCCATAGTTTTCTATATTATATCAAAAGTATATTTATTTTACATTATATCTAATTTAACTTCATTTATATACTCAGTAACTCTTTGTTTAAATTTAACAGCATATCCTATGATATTTTTATTGACTATGTTTTTATTATATACTTTAAATAAAAAGTTATTATTTTCTGGGAAATCAAAAGAAAATATATCAAGTAGAAATAAAACTACAACTATAAAAAAGAGTTAGAATACAGACCTTCAAGAGTAGATATATAGGGATTTGTAGAGTGTCAAATACTTTTGACATTCAAAAATAGGAAATATCAAATAGTTTTGTTGGCAAACATTTATTTTAGGTTATATATTTATACTGCAGGAGGACATTGTATGGAGATTGGAAAACAAATAAAAAAATACAGAAACGAAATGGAGATTTCACAGTATGAATTAGCTGAAAAGATATTTGTATCTCGTCAAACTATATCAAATTGGGAAAATAATAAAAACTATCCTGATGTGAAAAGCTTATTATTACTAAGTTCTCTTTTTAATGTATCTCTTGACATATTAATTAAAGGAGACCTTGAACAAATGAAAGAGCAAATTAAAAAAGAAGACATTGATGGATTTAAACATGATAGCAATATTTTTAGTCTATTGTTACTATGCACTATTTTATTACCTATTCCACTTTTAAACTTCATGGGATATGTTGGGATTGGAATTTGGGGATTGATTTTTATAGCATCATTATATTATGCGATTAGAGTAGAAAAACTTAAAAATAATTTTGATATCCAAACTTATCGAGAAATTATTACTTTTTTAGATGGTAAAAATATGGATGAACTTGAAAAAAATCAGGAGTATGGGAAACGACCATATCAGAAATTTTTGTTAGTTATAGGTTTTAGTTTATTGGCAATAGTAGTATCACTTATTATGGGATATATATTATTATAAAAAATAGACTAGTAATATCTAAAAGAATGAAATATTAATCTACTTATAAAATATATTAAATTCTAGATTATAATAAAGTAACAAAACTATGGATAAATTAATAAATAAACAAAACACAAAAAGGAAGTGATAAAATGAATTTTAGTATTCATTATAGTGCAAAAGAACAAATAGATAATATACTAACACAAGCACAAAAACAAGAAAAAGCTTTCAGAATATATATTCGTAGAATATCTGGCTGACGTGGTCCTGTTTGGGATATAGCTCTGGATGAGCCTACACATAAAGATGAAGTATTTGAATCAGAAGGATACAAAATATTTATGAGAAAAGAAATGGTACAAAAAATTAACAACGTTGAAATCTTTTACCAATACGGAATAAGTAAAAGTGGTTTTAGAGTTTTAACAGATATGATATGGAAAATACAATATAAATATGAAGATTGGTCAAAGTCAAACTTTAACTAAAAAATAAAACATATAATAAATATTAAAAAATGAGTAGTAATTTAGATTTTATAAATAGCTACTCATTTTTTATATTTCAAATATATATAAATATTTTTATAAAAAATGATAGGAAATGTTAAGATAGATTGTATTAGTATATGTGAAGCTTCATTAAGGAGGGTAAAAATGAAAGATAAGTTGCTTATAAAATATATAAAAAAGAAAAAAGAAAAAGGATTAGAAATGTTGATAGATGAGTACTCATCATTTATAAAATCAATAGTAAGGTATCATCTTGGAAATTTAAAAATGTATGAAGAAGAGTGTATAGATGATGTATTACTAGCAATATGGGAAAATATTGATTACTTTGATAAAAACAAAAACACATTTAAAAATTGGATAGGAGCTATATCAAAATATAGAGCAATAAATTACAAGAAAAAATATATAAGAGAAAATCTAAATGAAGAAATAGAAGAAAATAGTAAGATATATTTTGATAATAATTTACTAAAAAAAGAACTTGAAGAAGACATAGAAGAGCTACTTAGTAATTTAAATGAAAAAGATAAAGAAATATTTAAAAAATATTATATAGAAGATATAGAACTTGAGATCATAGCCAAAGAATTTAATACAAATGTAGATAATTTATATAATCGAATATCAAGAGGACGAAAAAAGTTAAGAAAAATATACAGGGAGGTATAAATATGAAAAATAAATATGAAATGTTAAATGAAACTAAAATAAATAAATATAAATATTTAAAAGTAGAAATAAGTAAAAATGAAAAAGAAAAGATAAAAGATAGATTAAAATCTAAAATAAAAACTAAAAATACTAACCATAAAAAAATTGCAGTAGCAACAATTCCTTTAGTAATAGCAGGTGGACTTATATTAAGTAGCGAAACTGCACAAGCATATATAGAAGGTATAGGAAAGCAAATAGAATATTTCTTAGGAAAAACCAACGAAGAATTGATAGGGTACAAGACTTTAGTAAATAAAACTATTAGTGATAAAAATGTAGATATAACATTAAATGAAATAATGTTAAGAGATGGAGAGTTATTACTTAGCTTAAGAGTAGATGACAGTAAATTAGATAAAAAAGGTTTAGGGTTAGAAAATGACTATCCTGCTTTTTATGAGCCAGTAGTGCAAATAGGAGATATGAAATTTGTATCAACAGGTGGAGGAATGACTACTGAACTTGGAAGTGATGGAAAATTAGATATATTATTAAAATGTAATTTAGATAATTTAGATACTAATAATGATGGGAAAACTGACATTGAATTTTTTGATATAATAAAAAATATTGATATAAATAAAGATTACGATGTAAAAATATTTATAGATAAGCTAGAATATATGATAGATAAAAATGCAAATGTATCAGATGATATTACATTAAGTTCTAGTGGTGGTAGGGTCGATATTGAGACAGGAGAATACACTACACATCAAAATGGAGTTATAAAAGGGAATTGGATTTTTGAAACAAAACTAAATGGAGCTAAAATGGTAGAAAATGTTAAAATACATAATATAGATAAAGATTATAAATTAAAAAATAAAAATACTAATATAGACCTTAATGTAAAAGAAGTAAGAGTAGCCCCAACAACTATTAAAGTAAAATATACATTTAACATAAACAAAAAAGAAGAAAAATATATGGGGGATTTAATATCATTTATATTAAAAGATGAAAATGGAAAAACAATAGATATTAGTGATGGTGCATATAGCTTAGATTATGATGGTGGAGAATGCTCTACAACTTTTGAAATAAATAGAGATTTAAAAGAAATCACACTTATACCTGTTGTAGAATACTACAAAGAAAAAGGTCGTAAAGATATAAAATTCAAAGACCAAGCTATAAAAATAAAAATTAATAAGTATATAAAAAGGTAATGTGTATGCATTACCTTTTAATCTGTAATTGCAATGTATATAGTTTTTTCTGAATATTATTTGTTTCACCTTATTTATATTCCTTACAATTTTCTTAGAATTTCGTCATAAGATATTTTCTACCTTTAATTATAATTTTATCCTTTTAAGCATTATTAGATTTAACATTATTATAATTCATTTTTGAAGTAAATTATCTAATAAAATATTATATTTATGATATAAATAATATTTAGATAATCTTTATTTTGTATTTGGTTTTTACCATTACTTAGTTATATGATTATAGATTATTTAAAATACAGAAATTATTTTAATTCAATAGATAATATTTTAGATAATTTAGATAAAAAATATTTATTACCAGAAGTTATTGGTAAGGTGGACTTTATAACTGGAGAAAAATTAAATGATATTTTAAAAGTTATAAGTAGAGATATGCATGAAAATATTAAATTCTATAATGATAATCAAGAAGAATACAGAGAATATATTGAAACATGGATTCATAAAATAAAAACACCGATAGCATCTAGTAAACTTATTATAGAAAATAATAATAACGAAGTTACAAAAAAGATAGATATTCAGATTGATAAGATTGAAAATTTTGTGGAACAAGTATTATATTATTCAAAAAGTGATAATGTTGCTAAGGATTATATAATAAGGGAATTAAATGTTAAAGATGTTGTAAATAAAGTTATTAAAAGGAATTATAGAGATTTTATAAACAAAAATATAAAAGTAGAAATTGATGAAATTAATGATACTGTATATAGTGATTCAAAATGGATTGAATTTATATTAAATCAAATTATAGGAAATTCAATAAAATATATAAATTCAACAAATGGATTAGTAAAGATAAATTCAAAAAGGATAGAAAATTCAGTAGTGTTAACTATACAAGATAATGGAGTAGGAATAGTAAATGCGGATATCAATAGAGTATTTGAAAAAGGATTTACAGGAACAAATGGAAGAATATTTGGTAAAGGAACAGGAATAGGTCTATATCTGTGTAAAAAATTATGTAATAAGTTAGGTATAGGTTTAGTATTAGAATCAAAAGTAGATTTTGGAACAACTGTAAAGATAATATTTCCTATAGATTATAATTTACTACATGATAATTTTTATTAAAAATAAATATTAATACATCAATATATTAGGTTTTAGATAAACTTTTAAGTGTATTTATTATCTATATATTTATTATACATAGTTAAAGGAGAATAACAAATGAAATATTTTATTATTGAAGGTATACTAAAAGCTCAAAATTCAATAGATGAAAATACTATGAAAGAGCACATTGCTTATTCTAAAAAAGCAATGGATGAAGGTTTAATATTAATGTCTGGACTTAAATCAAATATGAGTGGTGGATTATTTATTATGAAGGCAGAATCTGTTGAAAAAGTAGAGAATTATTTATCTTCTGAGCCATTTAAACTCGCTGGAATACAAGATTATAACATTACTGAATTTTCACCTCATTACTTTAATCAATCACCTAATGAATGGTTTAATAATTAATTAGAATTTAAGTAGAGTAATAGAATTAAAGCTATTACTCTATTTTTATATTCAATAAAATAGCCGTATTAATGGATGTATTTTATTATGTTATAATAAATTTATAAACTATATCAAGAAACTTGGTATGAGAAGGATAGGAATTAGTTGAGATTTAATTTATGACTAGAGTAGCTGTATTTAAAAAAGAAATTATATAAATTTAAGGGAGAAAAAGTGGTAGTCATATCGTGGAGCAATTAACTAAATCACAAGGGTATTAAAGGAGACAAAAATGGAATGGATGATGACAGTAGGTCAGATAAGTAAGCTTTTTAATATTACATCAGAGAGCCTTAGGCATTATGATAGAATAGGTTTGCTTAAGCCTATGATAGATGAGAATAATGGATATAGATATTATTCTATAAAAGAAATGGAAAAATTAGATTTAATATTAGATGCGAAATATTTAGAAATACCTCTATCTAATATAAAAGAAGCTATATCAAATGATAGTGTTGAAGATTATATAGAATTAATAGAGTTGCAAGAAAAAACTATAGATGAAAAAATAAATCATTTGCTAAAAATAAAAGAACAAGCTAAAGAAAAAAAGACTATTTTAAAAGAAATGATGAATTTTAAAAATAATTATAACTTTGAAGAGTTAGAAATAGTAAATGAAGATAATACAATTATTTTTATTCCTATAGCTGATATAGTTCAAGGAAAAATAAATCAAAAAGATAGTTCAAAAAAATCAATGTATCTTGAAGCATGGATGGTAATGTATAAAGGAAAATATAAAAATACATTAGTAGAAGATAAAATTTACATGGGAATATATGAAAATAAGTCAGAGAATTTAATGATAGATGAAAATATAAAAGTACATAAAAGTAATTATAAAGGAAAAGTTATAAAAACAAAATTTGTTGGTAACTTTGATGAAATAGAAGAGTATATAGTTTCTATAATGAAGTATTTTTATAATGATGAAAAACTTGATATAGATATAGGTGTTGCTTTTATATGGACTGTGTATAATGAAATATCAAGTATAAACTTTGTTGAAATAACAATTCCATTAGTGGTATAGATATTTTTTAATAGAATTTATTATTGACATTTTTGTTACACAAAAGTTTATACTTGTTTTGAGGTGATAAGTATGGATCAAAGAATACTAGGAACAGAAAAACTATCAAAATTATTTATTAAATTTACTATACCAAGTATTATTGGAATGATATTTATAGGTGTACAAGGAATAATAGATGGACTATTTGTAGGAAATGTAATAGGTGGAAATGCTTTAGCAGCAGTAAATTTAGTTCAGCCTTATGTACAAATAATAATGGCATATGCTCTTATAATAAGTGTTGGAGCACAAAGTATAATTGGAATAAATCTAGGTAAGGATGATAAAGAAAAATCACAGAATATTTTTAGAACAGCTTTAATTTTACTTATTATAATTTCTTTAATAGTTACGATATTTGGAATATTTTTTAGCAAAAATATAGCAGCTTTCTTAGGAGCCAATGAAGTTTTAATAGAAGATGCATCAACTTATATTAAAACAATATCTTATTTTATAATTTTTATTTCATTAATGTTTTTATTCGAGACTGTAGTTAGAACTATTGGAAAACCTAATATTTCATTAATAAGCATGATAATAGCAGTGTTTTTAAATGTTATCTTAGATTATTTATTAATTAATAAATTTAATCTAGGTATAAAAGGTGCATCTTTAGCTACTGGTATTTCTTACTCATTAGCATTTTTTATAAATATAATACCGTTTTTAAATAAAAAGTCTGCTATTAATGTATATAAAGGAAAATTTGATAAAAGTACTTTATTTCCAATGATTTATAATGGATCTTCAGAAGGTGTTTCGTCAATTTCTAATGCTCTTTCAATGTTTTTATTTAATACAGCATTAATGAAAATAGCAGGAGAAAATGGAATAGCATCATTTTCTATAATAAATTATATAGCTCAAGTTGGGTATATGGTATTATTTGGAATAGCGGATGGGGTAAGACCAATAATAAGTTATAATTTTGGTGCAGAAAACAATCATAGAGTAAATAAAATTCTAAATTCATCTGTTATAGTTAATATAGCAATTGGAGCAATAATATGTATAGTTATGGTAGTCTTTTCTAAGCCACTTATAAATATTTTCTTAAAAGATGGAAAAGAAGTACTTGAAATGGCAACTATAGGTGCAAAAATTTATGGAATAGCATTTTTATTCAATGGAATAAATATATTAATATCATCATATTTTACTGCAATAGATGACCCAAAAAGCTCTATAATAATAGCAATGAGTAGAGGGATAGTATTTATATTTGCAGGTATAGTTATACTTCCATATATATTTGGAGTAAATGGAATTTGGATGACTATAGTATTTGCAGAATTAATAACAATATTATTATGTTTTAAATTATTAAATAAAGAATAAAAAAACAAATAAATGAATAATAAATTGTAAAAAGTACTAATTTTTAATTAGTATTTTTTATGGAAAAAAATTATCACTCTATACTTGACAGTGCTAACAAAATGATTAAAATAATAAATATAGATAAATTCTATAAAATACTTATTAAAAATTAACTTAGGAGGAGATAAAATGGAAAATAAAAAAGGTAATATATCAATACATACAGAGAACATATTTCCTATAATAAAAAAATGGTTATACTCTGACAAAGACATATTTTTAAGAGAACTTATAAGTAATGGATGCGATGCAATAAACAAATATAAAAAGTTAATTTCTCTTGGGGAAGTAAGAGATAATAAAGACAATGACTACAAAATAAATGTAATTATAGATAAAGAAAACCAAACACTTATATTTGAAGATAATGGTATAGGTATGACTGAAGAAGAAGTACAAAAATATATAAACCAAGTTGCTTTTTCTGGAGCTGAAGACTTTGTAAATAAATACAAAGAAAAAATAAATGAAGAAAATGATATAATAGGTCACTTTGGATTAGGATTCTATTCAGCGTTTATGGTATCTAAAAAAGTTCAAATAGATACACTATCATATAAAGAAAATGCTGAAGCTGTAAGATGGATAAGTGAAGGACAAACTGAATATGAAATAAGCTCTAGTGATACAAAAATTACAAGAGGTACAACTATAACACTATATTTAGATGAAAATAGTAAAGAATTTTTAAATGAATATACTGTAAGAACTATAATAGATAAATATTGTTCATTCTTACCAGTAGATATATATTTAAAAGTGGCTGGTGAAGAAAAAGAATTAAATCCTATAAATGATACAAAACCCTTATGGATAAAATCACCAAAGGATTGTACAGATGAGGAGTATAAAGAGTTTTATAAAAAAGTATTCAATACATTTGATGAACCATTATTTTGGATACATCTAAATGTAGATTATCCATTTAACTTAAAAGGAATATTATATTTCCCTAAATTAAAAAATGAGTTTGAGCTTATAGAAGGTAAAGTAAAATTATATAACAACCAAGTATTCGTTGCAGACAATATAAAAGAAGTTATACCAGAGTTTTTATTACTACTAAAAGGTGTAATAGATTGTACAGATTTACCATTAAATGTATCTAGAAGTTTCTTACAAAATGACAAAGATGTAAGCAAAATATCTAAGCATATAGTTAAGAAAGTTGCAGATAAATTAAAATCATTACACAAAAATGAAAAAGAAAACTATGAAAAATTCTGGGATGATATTCAAGTATTTATAAAATTCGGATGCTTAAAAGATGAAGGTTTCTATGACAGAGTAAAAGATATTATTTTATTTAAAAATATAGAAGATAAATACGTAACCCTTAATGAGTATTTAGAAAACTGTAAAGAAAAACATGAAAATAAAGTATTCTATATAAGTGATAAAAACCAACAATCTCAATATATAAAACTATTTAAAGATTATGAATTAAATGCAATAACTTTAGATACTAGTATAGATAATCACTTTATATCATTTATAGAATATAAAAATCCACAAATTAAATTTAAAAGAATAGATGCAGATTTATCAGATGTATTAAAAGATAAAAACGAAGAAGAAAATAAAGAATATAAAACTGTAATAGAAAATATATTCAAAGATTTAGTAAATGATAAAGTAAAAAATTACTCAGTAGAAAGTTTAAAAAGTAAAGATACAACAGCTATGATATTAGTATCAGAAGAATCAAGAAGAATGGCTGAAATGAAATCACAATTTGCTGGTATGGATTTTGGAATGAACTTTGAAGAAGAAAAGACTTTAGTTATAAATGATAACAGCCCAATAATCAAAAAAATTGTTAACTTAAAAGACGATGAAAGTAAAAAAGAACAATTATCTTTAATTTGTAATCAAATAGTAGATGTAGCATTACTTTCAAATAAAGAATTAGATTCAAGTGAATTAGATGAGTTTATACAAAGAAATAATAAACTTATGAGCATGGTAATAGATTTATAGAATAATTATTATACAAAATAAGTGAAAACAAATAGATGTAAGTTAAAGTGACCTATGTATAGGTCATTTTTTATTTATATTATTATATAAATTATTTGAACCATTTATAGGAGATTTTGAGAATATATAAAAATTATTCTATATTTGTGTATAATAAATATATTACAAAATATGAAGGGAGAATACCATGGTAAAAATATTAATAGTAGAAGATGATTCAACAATAGCTTTTGGAGTAAAATATGCCCTAGAACAAGAAGGATTTAATGTAGATATAGCAAAAGATTTAAAAGAAGCAAGAGATAACATATCAAATAATAATTACAACATAATATTACTAGATGTAATGCTTCCAGATGGAACAGGATATGATTTATGCAAAGAGATAAGAAATATATCAGAAGTTCCAATAATATTTTTAACTGCTTGTGATGAAGAAGTAAATATAGTTATGGGTCTTGATATAGGAGGAGACGACTATATGACAAAGCCTTTTAGAATAAGAGAATTAATATCTAGAATAAAAGCAGTACTAAGAAGAAAATCAAACAATAATGAAGATAACAAGAAAGTATTAAAGCTTGGTAACATAAGTATACATACATTAGAAGCTAGAGTATACAAAAATAATGAAGAGGTATTTTTAACATCAGTAGAGTATAAGCTACTTCTTATACTTATACAAAATAAAAATGTAGTTTTAAGTAGAAGCCAAATACTAGAAAAACTTTGGGACGTTAGCTATGATTTTGTAAATGATAATACTCTTACTGTTTATATAAAGCGTCTTAGAGAAAAAATAGAAGATGATTCATCAAATCCAGATAAAATAATAACAGTAAGAGGTCTTGGATATAAGTGGGTAGGGTGTGAAGACGATGTATGTTAATAATTCAGAAGTAAAAAAATTTATTACAAAATACTTTATTATATTTTTATTAGCTGTAGGATTAACATATGGAGTAAGTATATTAAGTATTAATATAATAAAGGAAAAGGTAGTTGAAAATAACCAGGCTATAATAGGGAGAATTGTATCTAATAATCCACAGCTAGAAAGTCAAATAATAGACATTATAACTCAAGGAAATTCAAGTGAAGATTTAGAACTTGGAAAAGAAATTTTATCTAAATATAATTATAATAATATAAGTTTATTTAATGAACCAATAATATCAAAAAGTATAAATAATGTTTATTTATTAAATTTTATTTTTATAGTACTTATATTTTTATTAATAATTATAACTATACTTAGCTATTTTAAAAAATTATATAAAGATATAAAAGATATGACAGAGTACGTTTATAATAGTTCAGAAGGTAGAGCTTTTGATATGAAAAATAGAAACCAAGAAGGTCAAATAGGACTACTTAAAACAGAGCTACTTAAAATGACTAATATATTAAAAGAAAAAGCTGAGCTATTACAAAAAGAAAAAATATTTTTAAATGACACAATGTCGGATATATCACATCAGCTAAGAACACCAATGACATCTCTTATGATACTTAATGATTTGATGTATGATGATTTACCAAATGAAGTAAAAATTGATTTTTTAGATAAAATAAAGCATCAATTAAATCGAATGGATTGTCTAATAAAAAGTATGCTAAAGTTATCAAAAGTAGATGCAAAGGTAATTGATTTTAAAAAAGAAAAAATAAATATAAAAGAGCTTATACATAAAGCAACGGCGCCAATAATTATACCAATGGAAATTAAAAATCAAAATTTAATTATTGAAGGAGATGATACTTCTTCATACATTGGAGATATGAGTTGGTCTGTTGAAGCTTTAGTAAACATAATAAAAAATTGTGTAGAACACACAAAAGAAAATGGACAAATTCATATAAGTTATGAAGAAAACCCAATATATTCAAAAATCATAATAAAAGATAGTGGTGAAGGTATAGATAAAAAAGATATTGCCCACATATTTAAAAGATTTTATAGAGGTAAAAGCAGTTCAAAAACTGAAAGTGTAGGTATAGGTCTTGCTATGGCAAAATCTATAATAAACAGTCAAAATGGTGATATAAGTGTAAGCAGTGAAAAAGATAAAGGAACAACATTTAATATAACCTTCCATAAAAATTATAGTGACTAATCTGTCACCTATAAATTCACTTTTAAGTAATAATGAATTTGTAAAATAAGAGTATAACTTATCTAAGAAAAAACTTAGGAGAAATTATGGAGGAATATATGGAAATTTTAAAAGTAGAAAATTTAGTAAAAAGCTACGGAAGTGGAGACACAAAAGTAGAAGCATTAAAAGAAATCAATTTATCAATAAAAAAAGGTGAATTTGTAGCAATAGTAGGTCCAAGTGGTAGTGGAAAATCAACATTACTTCATTTATTAGGAGGAGTTGATAAGCCAACTAGTGGAAAAGTATATATAAATGATGTTGATATTTACAACTTAAAAGAAAAAGATTTATCAATATTTAGAAGAAGAAATATAGGTCTTATATATCAGTTTTACAATCTAATACCAGTATTAACTGCAAAGGAAAATATATTACTTCCAGCAGAACTTGATAATAAAAAAGTAGATAAAAATTATTTAGATGACTTACTTAAAACTCTAGGATTATTTGAAAGACAAAATCATTTACCAAACCAGCTAAGTGGAGGTCAACAGCAAAGAACATCAATAGGGAGAGCATTGATTAATAGACCATCAATAGTTTTAGCAGATGAACCAACGGGTAATTTAGATAGTAAAAATTCAAAAGAAGTACTAGAATTAATAAAGTTATCAGTTAAAAAATACAATCAAACTTTAATAATGATTACACATGACAATAATATAGCACTACAAGCAGATAGAGTTATAACTATAGAAGATGGAATTATAAAAAGTGATGAGGTGATATAAATGAACTTATATACATCTTTAACACTTAGGTATTTAAAAGAAAATAAAAAAAGAACAATAGTTACAATAATAGGAATAATATTATCTACAGCACTTATTTGTGGTATAGGAAATATTTATTCAAGTTTTATGGACTATGAAATAAGAGAAACCATACAAAGAGATGGTAGTTTTTATGCAACATTTAATAATGTAGATAAAGATAAAATAGATTATATAACTAAATCAGCAGGTATTTCAAATTCTGGAATAAGTAAAGAGTTTGGATATGCAAATTCAGGGGAAGGAAATTTATTAAAGGTATTAGGGTATGATAAAAATTATTTTGAAGGATTTAATATTTCACTTAAAGAAGGAGATTTTCCAAAGAACAAAAATGAAATTGTAATAAGTGAAAATTCAAATTTAATTACTGATTCAAAATTTAAAATAGGAGATATTATAAGATTATCTATAGGAAAAAGATTATCTGAAGAAGGGGATTATTTGGATAGTCCTACATTACAAGAGAATGAAAAACTAGTAGATACCAAAGAAGAAACTTTCAAAGTAGTAGGTATTATAAATAAACCAGGTTTTGAATATTCAAATGGAATACAAACTGCTATAACTTATATAGATAAATCATTAGTAAACAACAATGATAAAGTAAATATATCTGTAAATGTAAATAATCCTAAAGACATATACAGTATTGTATCAAGTATATGTAAAAATGCTAATCTAGAGAAAAAAACTGATAGTAATGGAGAAAAAATTGATAACGTAGATTACAATGAGCATTTACTAAGACTTAAAGGAGCAAGTGCATATGCAAATATAAATAATAGTATAGGATATATAGTTTTATTAGTTGGATCTTTAGTAGTTATATGTACAGTTGCAACTGTATATAATTCTTTTAGTATATCAATATCTGAGCGTAAGAAACAATTTGGAATACTTAATTCTATAGGAGCAACTAATTCACAAATAATGAAGCTTGTATTTTTAGAAGGATTTATTGTTAGTATAGTAGCAATTCCAATAGGTTTATTATCTGGAACTTTAGCAATGGATATTGTATTTAAAATAATACAAAAGTTTTATTCAAATTCACTTATAGGTGAAATGAATTTGAAAGTAGTTTATAATCCAGTTGTAATAATTTTTAGTATAATAGTAGTTTTAATTACTATATTTATATCAGTAATAATACCAGCAAGAGTTGCTTCAAAAGTATCTCCACTTGACGCAATAAAAAATAGTTCTGATTATAAAGTTGGCAAGGTAAAAGATTCTAAATTAGTAAGACTTATATTTAAAACAGAAGGTGTACTTGCTTATAAAAACTTAAGAAGAAATAAAAAGAAGTTTAGAATTACTTTATTTTCACTAGTAATAAGTGTAGTTATATTTATAGCATTTAGTGGATTTATGACTTTATTTTTAAAGGCTGAAGATATAAGAGTAGGTCAGATGAACTATGATATGTATTTATATGGAAATAGAGGAGATTCTATAAAAAAATCTAAAGAATTAGTAAATGAAATAAACAAAATTGATGGAGTAAAAAATATAAGTTTTTCAAATACGCATAACCTTTTAATGGATTTAGAAGAAAATAGAGTTAACAAAAGTGCAAAAGAAAAAGTACAAAGTTATTTTATAGGAGAAAAAGAAAATAACAAAACAGTATATAGATTAAATAATGGATTAAATTTACCAGGATATAGAGCAATAGAAAATATTAAGTTAACAGAAGGTAGCTTTGACAAAGAAAGTGCAATAAAAGAAAATGGTGTAATACTTATAAATAAATCATATTACGAAGAAAAAGGCAAAAAAGGCGTTTTAGATATGACTAATTATAAAGTAGGAGATACAATAGAAGTATATTCTATGGGATATGATGAAAAAAATGAAAAAGAATATAAAGAAAAAACCTATAAATTTAAAATAATGGGTATAAGTGAAGATATTTTAATGGGAGATACTACATATCCATATATGGGAATAAGTATTGTTACTTATGATGAAGTAGCTAAAAATAATGGATTTGATGAATCAAGTAATTTTATTTATATAGAATCTGATCTAAAAGAATCAACAAAAAAAAGTATAAAAAAATTAGCTGAAAAATATAAGTTTAGTGTTATTGACGAAGTAGAAGAATACCAAGCTATGCAAGATAGTATGAAGGTTATGCAAATATTTGTTTATGGATTTGTAACTGTTATATCACTTGTTAGTGTAACTAACATAATAAACACTATAAGTACAAATATTAATCTAAGAAAAAAAGAATTAGCAATAATTAAATCTATAGGGGTTACACCTAGTGGATTTAATAAAATGATTTATCTAGAAAGTTTCTTATATGGAGCATTAGCACTACTTTGGGGAATACCAATAGGAATATTACTTACAATACTTATGAATACTATATTAGGTGATGTAATTAGCTTTGGATTAGTCTTACCGTACAGTGCTATACTTATATGTATAGTAGCTATATTTATAATAACATTTATAGCATCATATATACCAATGAGAAAAATAAATAAAGAAAATATAATTGATAATATACGTCAAGATAGTATATAAGATATTATAAAAAGTAAAAGGTATGATTTTTTATCATACCTTTTACTTTATTCTAACATATTTAAAGAATAACTTTCAGATGTATTTGACATAGAATTAACTTTTTTAAAGTAATCAAACATTAAAGGAAGTGCGGCAGCAATCCAAGCCATAGGACCAGCTAAACAAATACTAGTATAACCGATTATAGTAGGAAGCGTAAAAGCAACTATACTTCTAGCTACAAGTTCACCAACACCAGCCATCATTGGAACAAAAGTATGACCCATTCCTTGTAATGCATTTCTATATGATAAATTATCATATTAAGTGCAACACATAAAAATATATAAAAAAATAGT
>CALESE010000039.1 GCA_937907205.1 uncultured Romboutsia sp.
GTACATAAATGAAGGTATGAGTGCACTTAGTGTTGCACGAGCTTTAAATATAAATAATAAAACACAAGTACAAAGATGGGTAGAATTATTTAACTCTAAAGGTAAGTCTGCTTTTGATGAAGAAACTCGAGGTAGAACTAAGGGTCCTCATAAATGTAGGCCTAAAACTAAGTTTAATTCTGTTGAAGAAGAATTAGACTATTTACGTATGGAAAATAAGTTTTTAAAAAAGCTATATGCCCTATCGGGGAAGAAAAAATAAGTTTTATATTAAAATTATTAAGTCTTTATCTAATAAGTATAAAATATCTAACCTTTGTAAATTAGCTGGTGTTTCGCGAAGCGGCTATTATAAATGGCTTAAAAGACCTACACAGACTACCGATAGGATTAAATAAAATAAAATTATAAAACAATATATTTTAGAGATACATAAAAAATATAGATGTACCTATGGTAGAAAAAGGATTTGGATATGCTTAAATAGGATATTACCATTTTCTGTGAATCATAAAAAAGTATACAGATTAATGAAAGAACTATGAATTAAATCTGCTGTTAGGAAAAAAGTATATAAACGTAAATTAATCATGAATGTGTACAAATAAAAACAGGCATGAGTCCAGTTGAATACCGAACACATGCCGCATAAAGTGCTTTTTTATGAGTGTCTACTTGACAAGGTCATAACTATTATAGATTCTTTTTTATTTATCATTTTTGTTATTTAGTTCCGAATAATCTATCTCCTGCATCACCTAATCCAGGAACTATATATCCATGATCATTTAATTTTTCATCTATTGCTGCTACATATATATCAACATCTGGATGGTATTTTTGAACTTCTGCTATACCTTCTGGAGCAGCAACTAAATTAACTAATCTTATAGACTTTGCTCCTTTATTTTTAAGAACATCTATTGCAGCTACTGCTGAACCACCTGTAGCTAGCATTGGATCTACTACTATCATTTCTCTCTCTGCTATATCTTGAGGAAGTTTGCAGTAGTATTCAACTGGTAATAGAGTTTCTGGGTCTCTGTATAAACCTACATGGCCTACTTTTGCAGCAGGTATTAAGCTTACTAATCCGTCTACCATTCCAAGACCAGCTCTTAATATAGGTACTATTCCTAATTTCTTACCAGCTATAACATTTGACTTAGCCTTAACAACTGGTGTTTCTATTTCTACTTCTTCTAAAGTAAGATTTCTTGTTATTTCATATCCCATTAACATTGTTATTTCAGTTAAAAGTTCTCTGAAATCTTTAGATCCTGTATTTTTATCTCTCATAAATGTTAATTTGTGTTGTATTAATGGATGATCCGTTACTATAACGTTGCTCATATTTATTGTCCTCCTACTTATTGTGCTTATTTTCTATTTCTTTTATCATATCAACTCTTCTAGAGTGTCTATCGCCTTCAAATTCTGTATTAATCCAAGCATCAACTATTTCAAGAGCTAATCCTCTTCCTAATACTCTTTCTCCTAAAGATAACATATTTGCATCATTGTGAGCTTTTGACATTTTTGCAGAAAATACATCTGATACAACTGCACATCTTATCCCTGGAACTTTATTTGCTGCTAAAGATATTCCTATACCTGTTCCACAGCATACTATTCCATAGTCTATTTTATTTTTAATAACGGCATCCGCAACAGTTTCTCCATACATTGGATAATCAACTGATTGGCTTGCATTATCAGGTCCAAAATCTATACACTCTATGCCTTTTGCTTCTAAGTGCGCTATTATTTCTTGCTTTAAGTTATATCCTCCATGGTCACTGCCTAATCCAATTATCATATGCATATTCCTCCAAATTATATTTTGTCAATTTTTCATATATCATATAAATACTCAAATTATCAATAGTATACACTATTTTTACAAATTTAGGAATACTATATTCTAAATTTATAAAAATATTTTATTTTATACCTCTATAACTTTGTATCCTGCTGACTTTAGCAATCTATTCATTATAGCTTGACCAACTCCATTTGTAGAAAATGCTTCTGAATAAACTATATCTACATTTCTTTTATCCATTTCTCTTAATGTATCAAATAAATTGCTACCAACCTCTTCTAAAGAACTTCCTAGGGATATAACTTCACCAATATAGTTGTCTTTGTTTTCTTCTAGACACATAACACCACTTTTTAATCCCTTACTACTATTTTCTTTAATTAATTGATTAACTTTATCAGATATGTTTTTTGTTTCACCTGAAACTATATAAACATCTGCATTAGGAGAATAATGAGTGTATTTCATACCTGGAGCTTTAGCTTTTATATTATCTTCTTTTTTATCTAAAGATGGATCTAAGTCAACTTCACCTATTACTTTTTCCAATTCTTCTTTTGTTATACTTCCTGGCCTTAAAATCATAGGTATATCATTTGTAAGATCCAAAACAGTTGATTCTAATCCAAAGTTGCTGTCTCCACCTAATATGATTCCACTAACTCTTCCATTCATCTCTTCATATACATGATTTGCTTTGGTTGGTGAAGGTCTTCCAGATATATTAGCAGAAGGTGCTGCAATAGGTATTCCGGCTTGTTTTATTATTTCTCTAGCAATTTTATGAGATGGCATTCTAATTGCTACTGTATCTAATCCTCCACTAGTTGCTTTTGGTACAATATTCCTTTTATTTAAAATGATAGTTATAGGACCTGGCCAAAACGTATCCATAATAATTTCTGCTTTATCACTTATATCTTTGGCTAACTCATACACTTGTTCTTTTTTATATATATGTACTATAAGTGGATTATCACTAGGTCTACCTTTTGCCTCATATATCTTTTTAACTGCAATTTCTTCTAATGCATTCGCACCTAATCCATAAACTGTTTCCGTCGGGAAAATTACTGTTTTTCCTTCTTTTAATAATTTTGCCTGTCTTTTTATTTCATCTTTATTTATATTATTTATATCAATACTACTTATTATAGTTTTCATCTTCCGTATACCTACCTTTATTTTAGTTTTAGATGCAATTTACAATAATCGTTCCTAATAAAAAACCTATGATAGAAAATATACTTCTTGTCTTTGGAAATATTTCTTCTAATACTACATACATCATTGTACCCGCTGCTATTGCAAGAAATACACCTATTAGAGAACTAAAAATTCCTCCAAAGTACGCACCTAAAAAACTTCCTATCCCCATAGGTATTCCCGCTATTAATGTAAATAAAATAACCTTTGAAATCTTCATTTTAGAACCTACTAAACTAAGTCCAGTTGCTAATCCTTCCGGTATATTGTGAAGTCCAATTACAATTGCAAGTGTAATCCCTAGTTTTTCGATTGACATATAAGATGATCCTATAGCTAATCCCTCTGGTAAATTATGAAGTAATATACTTATAAATATAAGGTAACCTGATTTTATGTCATTTGATACATCTAATCTACTTTTTATAAACATGGTTATAAGTACACCTATGAATATAAATATTATTGTAGGATATATTCCCATTTGATCCATAGATTCTGCCATTAAATCAAATGTAACAACAGCCAACATTATTCCCCCAGATAAACCCATAAAAAAATCTAAGTATCTATCTACATTTTTTTTGAATATAGCAGAAATAATTCCACCTAGTCCTGTTCCTATTACCCCTGCTAAAAGTCCTATTAATGTTATTTTAAATATCATACTATACCCCCTTTACATATAAACATTATATACATGCAAAAAGGATAAAATACCGTAAAATTACTATAGAAAAATCCCTAATTAATAGGGATTTATATTGCTAACATTTTTTCTGTTTGATCAACTGTTATTAAAGCATCTATCATTTCGTCGATATCTCCATCTAAGAATGAATCTAACTTGTATAATGTTAAGTTTATTCTATGGTCACTTACTCTACCTTGAGGGAAGTTATAAGTTCTTATTCTTTCAGATCTATCTCCTGTACCAACTTGACTCTTTCTTTCTGCTGCTATATCTTTATTTTGTTCAGCTATAGCTTTATCATTAAGTCTAGCTACTAATATCTTAAGAGCTTGCTCTTTATTCTTTAATTGAGATTTACCATCTTGGCAAGATACTACCTCACCTGTAGGTATATGTGTTATTCTTACTGCAGAGTCAGTTGTATTAACACTTTGTCCACCGTTTCCTGAAGAACGGAATACATCTATTCTTAAATCATTTGGGTTTATATTTACTTCTACTGTTTCAACTTCTGGAAGAACTGCAACTGTAGCTGTTGATGTATGTATTCTTCCTCCTGATTCAGTCGAAGGTATTCTTTGTACTCTATGAACTCCTGATTCATACTTTAGTCTTGAGTAAGCACCCTTACCTTTTATTAAGAATGATACTTCTTTGTATCCACCAACTCCAGTATCACTTGCACTTAATAGTTCCATTTTCCATCTTTGTCTTTCTGCATATCTAGAATACATTCTAAATAAATCACCTGCAAATAGAGCTGCTTCATCTCCACCTGCTCCACCTCTAATTTCAACTATAACGTTCTTTTCATCATTAGGGTCCTTTGGTAATAATAATATTTTAAGCTCAGATTCTAATGGCTCCACTTGTTCTTCCATTTCAGATAATTCCATTTTAGCTAATTCTCTTAATTCTTCATCTGATTCTTCTTGTAATATTTCTTTTGATTCTTTTATAGAATTTAATACATCTCTATATTCCTTATACTTCATTACAATAGGCTCTAAATCAGCATGTTCTTTCATTAACTTTTGCCAAGTTTTTTGATCGTTTATTATTTCTGGATCACTTATTTTTTCATTTAACTCTTTATATTTATCTTCTAGTACTTCTAGCTTTTTTAGCATACTTTCACCTCTTTAATTGTAGCATTTCAATAGTTCATTATATCATAGTTTAAATCCTATAACAACTCTATCAATACCCTGTATATCCTTCTTTGTATATATGTTAGTATATCCATTATTTTTCATTATCATAGCTACATCTTGTGCTTGGTCATGGCCTACTTCATATGCAAGTATTCCACCTTTATTAAGATATAAATTAGAATGTTTAGTTATATTTCTATAAAAATCTAAACCATCTACTCCACCTTCTAAAGCATTATATGGCTCATAATCTTTAACCTGTGTATGTAATGTATTCATATCTGACTTTCTTATATATGGAGGGTTAGATACTATAACATCAAACTTAACATCTTTATCTTTTATAGCACTAAATAAATCCGACTTAACAAATTTTACTTTTTCTTCTACACCATTTTTTATAGCATTTTTCTTTCCTATCTCTAATGGTATATCTGCTATATCAAAAGATGTAAGATTAGCATTTGATAAATATTTTGCTAAACTTACAGTTATTGCTCCAGAACCCGTTCCTATGTCAAGTATATTTACTTCTTTATCTTTACAAAGGTCTATAATTTCTTCAACCAAAGTCTCTGTATCTGGCCTTGGGATTAACACTCCTTCTTTTACATAAAAATCAAGACCCATAAATTCCCTATGTTCAACTATATAAGCAATAGGCCTACCATTTAATCTATCATTTATCATAGATAAAAATTTTTCTTCTTGTTCATTAGTTAATTCTTTATTTAAATTCATATGTATATATATTCTATCTACATCACCAAGACATTTTTGAAGTAATAATTCTACATCTAATCTTGGTGTATCACTAATAGAAGATATTTCTTGTGAATATTTTATAATTATATCTCTTATAGTCATTTTTTTCTCCTCTATTTCTCTATTACAGCTTTTAATGCTTCAAGTGCTACTTCTAATTGTTCATCATCAGGCTCTTTTGTTGTAAATTTCTGTAACATCATACCTGGATAAGCGACAATTTTAGTAAATTTATTATTATATTTCCCAAGAAATTTTATTATTTCGTAAGATATACCAGCAACTATAGGTACAAATACTATCCTAATAATTATTCTTACTATCGGATTAGGCCATCCAAAGAATGAAAATAATATTATTGATGTAAACATTACAATAAATAAAAAATTAGTACCACACCTCGGGTGTAATCTTCCAAATTTTCTGGCATTTTCTACTGTAAGTTCTAAATCATTTTCATAACAATATATAGATTTGTGTTCTGCACCATGATATTGGAATACTCTTTCTATATCCTTATTTTTTGAAACTAAAACTATATATAGAAATAATATACTTATTCTAGCTAAACCTTCAACTAAATTAAGTAATATATTATTTTTTATAATATTTGAAAATCCCCCTCCAATAAATGTAGGAACTAATATAAATAAACCTAGTGATAATATTAAAGATAAAATTATAGAAAACCATATAGCTACATCATTTGCCTTATCTTTAAATATTTTCTTCATAAATCTATCAAAAGCATCATATTCTTCATCTAAGAAAAAATCTGATGAAAAGTTTAAACTCTTTACACCTTCAATCATAGTTTCTATTAATATAAATGAACCTCTAATAAATGGAACTTTATCTATGTTCTTTTCATTTATCCAACTTTTTATTTTATTTTTTTTTATTACTATTTCTCCATCACTTTTTCTAACTGCCATTGCCCTTTTATCTTTTGATTGCATCATTACTCCCTCAATAAGAGCTTGACCACCAACAGACTGTTTTTTCATATACACACCCCTTTAAATTTAAAATTAAATCATATATTAATTATTATAATATAAAAATACCCTTTAAAGATAAACTTTAAAGGGACACTATATACTAAATTTATTTATTTTATTTGTACACTATATGACATTTTCTACATCTAGCTTCATAACTTTCAACCGCTCCAATTTGTATTATTGGATCATCATACTTAGCAGGTTCACCATTTATCAGCCTTTGAGATCTTGTAGCTGGTTGTCCACATACTGAACATATCGCTTGAATTTTATCAACAAACTCTGAAACAGCTAAAAGTTTTGGTGTTGGACCAAATGGTTCACCCTTAAAGTCCATATCAAGTCCTGCAGCTATTACTCTTATACCTTTATCTGCTAAATCAACAGCTATATCAACTATTTCTTCATCAAAAAACTGAACTTCATCTATACCTACAACTTGAGTTTTTTCATCTATAAAGTTATATATTTCTTTAGGACTACTAATTGGTATTGCATTTACACTATCTCCACTGTGAGAAACAACATCACATTCACTATATCTATTATCTATACTAGGCTTAAATACAACAATATTTTGTTTTGCTATTTTAGCTCTTTTTATTCTTCTTATAAGTTCCTCACTTTTACCGCTATACATAGGTCCTATAACGACTTCTATATATCCATGATTGATTGGTCTATACATACTTAGTACCCCCATTAATTATTAATTCTCTTTTTTATTGTTATAAAATACATCATTATTATATTTTAATAATAAAATTTAATAAATTCAATCATCAAAATTTTAACATTTATTTTTATATGATAAATTATCATATTAAGTGCAACACATAAAAATATATAAAAAAA
>CALESE010000040.1 GCA_937907205.1 uncultured Romboutsia sp.
TATCCATTGAAACTTCTTTTGTATTAAATCTATCTAATTTTAAGCTTTGTAATAACATTAATGATTGATAACCATCACAACTAACACCTGCTATATTCCAACCTAAATCATATTTTAAATAATGTATAAAGTCTTTAACTTTAATCATACTTAGTTCATCATTTGCAGGACATTGTATACCTACTGAAAATACATGTCTAAATACTATTTCTTTCAAAAGAGTTTGTTCTCCTGTATTATCATATCTTTCTTGATTTTTATAACCTAAAACAGCTACAGCACTTATTCCTGTCATATCTCCAGATTTCGATAAGTCACAATGTATAAATATTTTTTTACTATATAATAATTCAGGTACTAATTCAGGATAAAAGAAATCACTTATTTGTAATTTATCATTTAAACCAGTCTTAATTATTTCATCTTTGAAAGGATTTTTTATATCGCCAATACAGGGTTCTACTATCTTAAATGGAATATATTTATAACTTGATTGTACTGCTATACCACAAGTATCTATTAAAGTTCTATTAAGATCCATTTCAAAACGATGTAATGTTTCTAAAGGAACATCTATAACTTGATAACCTTTCATTTCGGCTTCTTTTACTTGTTCATCAGTAACTTGAGTACCCATAATATAACTAGATAATAATTCATTACCAACAGCAAGTTTAAACCATTTTCCTGAGAATTTAGACGCAGGTAATACTTCCCATTGTTTATATCTTGATACATGCATTCCAGGTTGACCTTCATTATCTCTTATAAATGATTCTAAAACAGCATTAGTTGATTTAGCTGAAGAAATAAGATACATTCTACCTTGAATTTTACCTCCCTTAGAAAAACGAGAAGATAAACGCAAATATAACTGATTATATATAGCCATCATTCCTGCTTGCAAATAATCAACATTATCATTATCACCAAAAGACATCTCATCTATTGCAACAAACATAACAGCTACAGATAAAGCATGTTCTTCTGTAGAACCTATTCCAAGTTTTATATCTTTATTAGGCTGATAAACTAAATTTGTTCTACCAGTTACTGTTCCTCTTTCCATAAACCAAGGACTCATTTGTAAAGCCTTTTGAAATTTACCCCACATAGTCTTTTCAGCTAATTTTAAGTTCAAATTGAAAAATAGTATCCAAATAGTTTCATTAGCCCCTAAGTAAAATCTATTAGGATTTTTTAAACACATTAATTTATATAATTCATAACATAAAGAATATGTAGATACAGTTGAATTATGAGTTACTGTTAGATTATCCATTAAATATGTATGATCCTCACTTTTAACTACTATACACTGGCATTCTTCTTCTCCAATATATTCAATTTTATCAATTCTTCTAATTGCTTTATTTTGAGGCTCAATATATTTCGATTTATGTTTTTTAGATGTAAAAGGTAATAAATCATTTGCAAATTTTATAATATGTTGATAAGTATTATTACATTCAATATATTCATTTGATCCTTTTTTGCAGTATTTACTTTTCTTTATAACTACAGTATCTGTTCCTCCTAAAGATCTGACTAAAAAGGCAAAATCTTCTGAAAGTTGAGGACTAGAAGTATTAAATATTAAAACAGATCTAGCTTTTCCATTATTACATACCCAACCATTAGTATCAAATAATCCCTGTAATAGTTTAATTCTATTTTCAACAGTTGTATATAAATATTCTTTGGGTATATGCTTTTCTATTGATTTACATAATAATCCTTTTTCTTTTAAATAATCTTTTAAAGGATTAATACTACCTTTATTTCCATTATATCCAAATTTACCGTTAGCTCTTATTCCATAACTATAATGTGCTATATGTTTAAAATTATAACCCATATTATTAATGATATTTTTTATTTTATTTTTTATATCTTCTTCCAGAACGCATATAGATATTTGATCATGCTGTAAGCAACCATCACCTAATAAACAACCCAGTAAATAAGGATCTAATTCTACAGGCGAATCCCAGCAATCTATTATAGGTAAAGGTATTCTATATTTATAACCTTTTTGCATTTTTTCTTTTAATTGTAATGTATTTAAAACTAAATCTCGTTTAGATTTTCCAACACCGTATTCCATAACTTGCCATAAATGATTATCAGCACATTCAACACTTGTTCTATCTGAAAAAGTTATTTTATATACAGGTAATTTTCCTTGAGGATAAATATGAGTTACTTCAGTTTCTTTTCCTTTACCATTTATAACTTTAGTTCCTATTTTTACATCTTTCATTTTTATATAACCATTTTTTGTAAAAACAAGTGACCTTATAGGGCTTGCTTTACCTGTTCCTGTCGACCCGAGTAATTGCCCATTGGTCGACAAAATTAGTAGGATCATGCACATAAGCTAATTCTTTTTTCCATGTATCATAAATATCTCTACCATAATTTGTGTACTTTCCCAAATATTGTTCATCACATAAAAAAGTAGTTAAATCAACTGGTATTTCTTCATAATCTTCATAATAAATATCTTCTAATTCTTTAGATTTACCACTATCAGCAATCTGTGCTAATATAGTTTTAACTACTTCCATTTCTTCATTATTTAGTTTATTTAATATTTGTAAATTATTTTCCATTGTAATTTTTCCTCCAAGATATCTTCTTATTAATATTTTACATAATAAAAAAGATAGTTGTATTGACTATCTTTTATTTTTAATTAATAGAACATATTCCTTATTTGTACCTAGATGTGATTTATTAATTTTTTCTTCAACTATATATTTTTCAAATCCAGGATCTACTACTTTACATACCATTAAATATTCTTTAGCATTTGGAATATTATTCATTACAATTTGTAACCATTCACATTGAGTTGTTTTTAGATCTTGTCCTTTGAAATATATTTCAAAATCTGTATAAGGTGGACATATAAATACAGAACATTCCTCTCTAATTGTTTTTATATCATTAGCATCTCCATAATCTATTCCATAACCTGAAATAAATGTTCTTCCTTTTTCTTGATGCCACTGCACTAATTCTTTATTTAAATCCCAACCATAATATTTTATTTTTAATTCTTTACAAGCATCACATCTAGTTCCCCATCCAGCAAAAGGATCTAATATAATATTACTAGTAATATATTTTTGAATTAATTCTTTAGCATAATTTTTATCAAACCAGCTAGGTTGTTTGCAATTTCTAGTTACATTCATTGCAGTTAAGATTTGATTATTATTAATAAATCCTCCTGTATAATTAATTCTATTTAGAATCATCTTCCATCTTAATTGTTCATCTTGCCAAGCTTCTGAAACAGATCTTTTACCATCAACTCTAACATCATAAAAACATTTAGGTCTGTCTTCTTTGTAAGGTATAGATGGATTTTTAAATAAATCTATATCTACTCCAATAAGTGGATCTGGACACTTATCGAGATATTTTAAACCATTTGATTCTTTGCTATTAGGTTTAGGTATTATTTCTGCACCTAATTTGTCAGTTATTAATATGACATGATTTTGTTTATATATTTCTAATTTCTTTTCAATAGGAATGGGTTGTTTGCCAAATAAATCTTTTAGTAAATGACCTCCTTTACATTCAAATAAAATATCATTAATTTTAAAATCTATAAATGTAATATGCAATTTTCCATTATATTCAAATTCAATTGGTATTTGTGTTTGTAAAGGAATGTGATTTCTTTGGCAAAATTCATAAACTATTACTTCATATTTACTATCAAATATTTTATTATCATTAGAAATAGCTCTTCTAAATGTTTTATTTTTATGTTTTGTATTTCTATCTTTTATTATTTTTTGTCTTCTTTTTTCTGAAGATAGATTTTGTTGAATATTACTTAGTTTTTTATTAATTTCTCGTCTTTTCTCTCTATCATAATTATCCCAAGTATTTTTAACCGAATTTGAAATTTTATTATTTATTAATTGTTTCTCTAACATTGATTTTTTATTCATTGTATTTAATCTATTTTGTATAATTCTCTCAGTATCTTCTTTATTTCTATTTTTCCATACTTCTTTATTTGATTGGGACATTTTATGTTTTATATGTTTTAGTTTTTCTGCATCATAATTTTTATATCTATTTTTTGCTATATTACTTTTACATTCTTTTTTTAAAGTTTCATTTCTTATAAAATTAAATTTCTTAATTCTACTTCTTACTTTATCTGTAGATATGTTTAAACTTTTAGCAATTTCAGGTATCGAAATAGCAGTATTTTCATATAAATGTTTAATAGATTGAACATCTATATCATTTATCTTTATAGTTTCATTATATTTACTTAAATTCTTTTTATATTGATTAATATATTTATTTTGTTTAATCCAATTATATTTATCTTTCCATGTTTGTATGGTATTTCTAGATATATTTATTTTTTCACTTATTTCTTTTAAATTCAATTCTGTGTTTTCATATAAATATTTTGCTTTATTTACTTCTTTCTCATTAAATATTCTATTATCTCTTTTTAACTTAGGTTTTTCACTAATCCAATTATATTTATTCTTCCATGTACTAACTGTATCATAAGGTACATTATATTTTTCAGATAAAAATTTTAAAGATGCATTTGTATTTATATATTCTTGTTTTATAATTTCTTTAATTGTATCATACTTACTCATTCCAATTCACCTCATATATATTATATCATAAAAACAAGAAAAAATCAAGAGGAGTTTTTAAACTCCTCTTTAATAAATTATATAATTAATTTGTTAATGGTTTTGATTGTGTTCCTATATAGTTAGGATTTGTATGTGTTGTGTAAGCTGATTGATCATCTCCAACATACCAAGAACTGAAATCAGGTTTAGCATAAGGTACTGGTTTATCATAGTAAATTGTAGTACTAAATTGTCGCAATTCAGGGTTCTGTCTACTATATTGTCCTTGATTGTATTCATTAATCCAGCAACCTAATAACCACCAACTTATTTGTCTTGTTCCGTTAGGAGCCCATTTATATAAAATACCATCATTAGAATAATATTCTTTGAATCCTATTTTATCATTTTCAATATTATGTGCCATTGCATACCAAGCAAGTAATATATATTCAGTTTTCATACCAATATAATCTGTAAATGATATAGGTGAGTTACCAACTGATGGAACTCCTGCATAATTAACTTGACCATTACCTGTTCTAATACTAATTGGTTCTATTGACATTTGAGGACCTGTATAATCTCTTAAAGATAAAGCTAAAGCTTCACTAGCTTCATCAGCAGTTGCTACTAACTTTCCATCCATTCCATATAAATCTCTAGCGAATTTAATTTTTAAAATAAAATCTGAAGTTCTACCAGGTTCAAAATCTGCTTTATGATTTAATATATAAGTAGTACCTAAATATTTATTCATACCATTTTGTAATTGACCTGCATTATCATAAGATAAGTCAGAATCTGTAAAAATACCTGCCATTATGCTTCACCTCCTACATTTAATTCAACACTACCATAAGAAATATTTAAGAATATTTCAATATTCTTAATAGTAGGTATAACACTAACATCTAATCTAATTTTTAAAGTTCTAGGATCTTTGTTTGAACTCATATTATAAATGTTATAATCTCCTACAGCACCATCACTCATCATACCTTCTAAGAATTTTGCAGTTCTTATTGAGAATGTCTCAAAAGCATCAACTGCATTATATTGATATTGTAGTTCTGTTGCTAAATTATAAACAAACCTTCTTATTTCAATTACTGCTAAATCAGCACTAGATTCTGCAAAAGCATTATTTTCACCTGAAGTAGATTCTGGCATTAATAATGTACTATTTCCCGCAATTACAAATCTTCCACCTTGTAATCTCATTATTGGATTTATATTAACAGCTGAATCAGATTGCCATTTTTCTGCTAGATCAGAACCGATTTCAAATTGAGGTCTAATAATATTTGGTACTTGACCATTTGCAACTCCAGCTTTAGGTGTATAAACCTTTCCACCTTTACTTAAAGCATTACCTATAACTGTTAAATATGCATATGATGGAGGCATCCATAATTGTTCTGTTCCTACTTGCATATATTGCCAAGGAGCACATATACTTCCACTAGGTATTGCTTGACCATCACTTAATTGCTGATAAGCGACAGCTGCTGCATAATCTTGTTGTTCTTCTGCAGGTGTACTAATAGGAATATCAATTAAGGCTCTACAGTCTTGTCTTTGTAAACTTAAATTTAACATAGCTTCTGCTATTGGAGCTGAAGATGTCATATCTTCATCAGTATATCCTCCAGATGTTAAGAATTTTGGTTGATATAAAATTTTATCTTTAATAAAATTAAAACTTCTAGGAATTTCTGCAGCTACTTTTGTTTCATCAAAATCAGTACCTCCAGATAATGTTAAAGTTTTTGGTCCAAATTGAAACTTTGTAGGATCTGTTTGAATTACATCTATATCAATTCTATCAAACTCAATTGCAGTTAAAGCATCAATTATTTTTTGATTTTTTTGTTCTGTAGAATCACTTTTAGAAATATTAACTAATTTTTTTCTTTCTAATAGAGTATCTTTAAGATAAACTTCTATCCATAATGCTATTCCTGAGTCTTTGATTATAATTGATAAATTATTACCAAAAGTTCCTCCAAATTTCTCTAAGAATTTAACATCAACTTCTTCTTTTGAATGTTCAGAATCAAAATGAGAATAAACTGCTTCTGCCTGAGTTACCCCTATTTCAGGTGATGCAGTATCTTGATTTACACATGCAATTCTTCTAAATAATACAGGTATTCCTGAACTTAATAATCCAGCTACAATTTCATGAGTTTTTGATCCTTCAGGACTTCTAGTTCCACAAGTATCATTAAAATCATTTAAAGAAGTAAAAGCATATGGTTTTTTCCAATCCCCTGTAATAGCAGTACCAGGTACATAAGCCCAATTATCAACAAATGTTGTAGTATTACGTAATTCTCTTGATAAATTATTTGTATAAATGTTTATAAATGCCATTTATTTTTCTCCTTTCTTTTAATTATTTTGTTATTACTTTACATTCAATAACTTTATTTTTTGTAGTTGTAAATAGTTTTAATTTATTTTGTTTAGATTCTGTTTTATTATTACTAAATATATTTTCAAATTTATATTTTGTTAAATTACCATAAGTTTTGTATGATTCTGCAATAAATATTTTTTGTGTGATTCTATCATTTTCAGTAATAACTGATTCTATTTTTAAATCACCTTTTTTATTTTTACTTACATTTTTAACTTTAAACTTTTGTATATTTTTATTATTTTCTTTAAAATAGTTTTCGAAAGCTTTATTAAATGTTTCAGAATTAAATGTTTCGCATTCTTCTTCATCTTCATCTTTTTCTAAACATTCTTTAGATTCTGAATATAATCCTTTTTCTTTACTATCAGCTATAACCTCATCAGATGCTCCTAAAAAATTTTCTTCTATTTCTTCTTCATCTGAATCATAAGTTAAGCATTCAGCTCCATAATCATCTTTTATAGTACCACTTACATCACCTTCGATTATTTCATCAGCTAATTTACTTAAAGCATTTTTAACTTGTCTAGCAAATCCAGCTTCTTCAAAAGCTTGTGTTCCTACATTAAATTTAATTCTATAAACTATACCTGTAGTTTTTTCTTCATCTAATTTTTTTTCTTCATCTAATTCTTCTATTGTTTCTATATCTTCTTCTGCTTTTGCATCTTCAATAATATCTTCTGTTGGAACAACTTCTTCAG
>CALESE010000041.1 GCA_937907205.1 uncultured Romboutsia sp.
AAAAGAAAATAGCCATTTTATGTAAGTTAAAATGGCTATTTTGTCTACAATCTGAAACCTATAAAAAAATAGGTTTATAAGTATCTAAATAAATTATTTAATTTTAAATCTATAAATTCTATATTAACATCTAATTTTTTAGGGAATAAAATTTCTATATTAGATGAACTTACTAATAAAATTTTTGGTGTTGTGTAAAATGGAATAGTAGATTTTTTAAGTTTCGATTTTATATTTTCATATTTAGAAATATCAACATTATTATCTAGAGATATATCTACTATCATTTGATTAGATTCACCATAATAATTTACATATTCTATAAATAAATCATATTTACTATCGTCTATTTTTATATTTCTATAAAATCTTTTTAATTTATATCCCAAAAGATTAATTTTAATGGCAAGCTCACTTCCTATAATCGCTTTAGCTAGTTCTTCTCCTTGATATTTATTACTTCCATTTAGGTAGTATACATATGAATTTTCTCTAAAGCCAGAATAGTTTATATCACATGGATATTTTTTTAAAGTATACTCATTACACATTTTTCTAAGTGTTTTTTTTAATACTTTTCTTCCATATCTTTTTCTTGTCCCAAAAATTTTTCCAAACTGAGTTTCCGTCATGCATCTAATTCTACTTATTAATATTAATATGTCCATTTCTATTCCTGTCATATTATCCAATCTCCTTGAAGTTATTTATTATATAAAGTCATAATATTATTATATTAATTTAAAATGCAAAAATTTACAGGTTTAATATAAAAATATAACTTAATATAATTTATAAATTAACTATAGTTCATATATTTAAGTCTATAAATAACACTAGATTTAGCTTAATATTTAGATACCATACTTTTTGTAATAAAAAAGTCGCATAATTATGAGACTTTTCTTATTGTTTTGTATTAACGTTATTATCTTTAATATCTTTATTAGAATTTATATTACCAATATTTAAATTATCAAATTCTATTATATCTAAAAATCCATTATCTCCTTTAGGGAATGATATTTTTACTTTATCTCCAACACTAGTTAATGGTATTTCATTAGATACTTTAGAAGTTGCATTAAAGATTATATTTGGCTTAGAATCTATAGTTATATAATAATAGGTATTACCATTTTTTACATCAGGACTAATTCTTAATATTGTTCCTTCAATATCTTCTAATGTAGTATCATTTTCAAGTTTTATACTATTTCCTTTTGATGATAATGCTTCTCTATAATTTCTTAAAGCTTCATCTTTAGTTTCCCCAAGACCTAATATACTAAAATCTTCAACTGATACAAAAGCTACCATTTTAACTAGTCCGGCTTTATCCTTTAACGATGATACATATGTAGGAGTTCCTAATATATTGTACATTACAGGGAAAGTAGCTTCATAATTTTTTTCTTGAACTTTACCTTCTGCAGATCTCATAGCCGCAATTTCTGTTGCTCCTGGCTGCTTATATAATTTAGCTTCTTTAGTTCTCGTATCAACTAACATGAATCCAATTGTTGACTCATCTCCTCCAGAAGATGTTATACCTGTATACCAGTAAGACTTATTATCGTCTCCATAAACTAAAGATGTTCCTTCAGTCGGAACTAAAACGCCTTCTTCTGATATAACAGAGTTTAAAAATCCTTTTATATATAATCCCCAATCATTTATTTGGTTTATTATAAAGTCTTGAGGTTGAATTCTATCAATCCACTTTGGAGTATCTTTTATAGAATATTTTTTAACTTCACCTGTTTGAGCATCTACTGTTGCAATTCCTATAGCATCAGAACCACTAAATCCTATTTTATGTTCATATAAACTAGTTACCCAATATGGTCTACCTTCATCATTAATTTCTAATGTGAAATCTGTCATACCTACATTAGCAAGACCATTAATATACATATGTCTATGCAAATCTTGAAGGAAATACGCTTCTGGTTGATATACTATCTTGATTGGATTTTTATCTATCTCTTGAACAAGTCTAACATCTTGTGGGTTACTTGCAGATACCATTACATATCCACTTGTACCATCTAAAGAAGTTATCCACTTAATTATATCTCTATGTACAAGAGGTGCTACCCAATATAGTTCTCCTTTTACACTTTGTATATGGAATTTACCTAATTTAGATACACTACCTATAGCAGGTATTTCTCCTAACTTTTTATCTCCTAATTTCATAGCCATTTCTTCATCCACTAGTCTTATATCTTTTACACTTACAGGACTTACATCTTTGGAAAATTGACTTTCTTTAACACTTCCTAATAGATTTCTATATGCTTTTGCGTGAAGTATTGGTGATGAAGTTACAAATGGGGCTACCATACTAAAAATTATTAAAATTATCGCAATTAAAAAATTATTTTTTGCATATTTTGATGTTCTCTCCTCCCTATCAAACATCATATCTAATACACCAGATATACCAAAGAATATAATTAATACTGAATAGAAAGATGTAAAATCAAATCTTAATACTGGCAACTTAATAAATGAATAAACAGCAACTATTAATGCTGATATTCCATAAGTTTTAAAAATTTTTTTCATTTAATACTCCTTTCGACCCAAAATAGTTATTAATTTTATTATATATATTAATTTACCAAAAATAAATATCTATTTTAATGATATAATCAATAAAAAAAATACCTCTTAGTGTTAAGAGGTATTTTTATGCTTCAACCATATCTGATATATAAGATTGTTCTTTTGCTTGGTATTTTGATAATAAACCTTCATATTCTAGTATACATCCATCTAAATTATAAAAATCATTTGGTCTTACTTCATATGAATTTTTATTTAATAAATTTATTCCACTTTTTTGTAGCATATCTGCAACAAAGTGAGAACAAACATATTTATTTGACTTCTCTCTAGGTCTATTTATACTTAAATAAACTAATGCTTTTACATCGTAATCATAAGATTTTCTATTTTTACTTACATTCATTATATTTTCTTTTAGCATATTATATTGTGTTTCAGTTACTTCTAAAGAGTACACCCTACACATAGTATTTGTTCTTATTGCGTATAAGCCTTCATTTATATTTTCTTCAACGAATCCTGCAAATATAGGAGTCTTTGGGTTTAACCTTCCAAATGAGTACATCGGGTCTAAATATTTATTTAGAGATATTGATACATGTGCATATGGTGTATTACTTATATTTTTTATAAGATATGATAATAATGTTCCCGTATAAGTAGTTACTATATATATCTTTCTCATAGTTTTCCCCTCCGTATTTATTTACTAAGTTGTAACTTTTATATATTAACATAAATATATATATATTTCAAATAAAAAAACGTACTAATTTGATATGTTATTTTTTTATATATCAACATGATGAATTTTTTTGTTTACACTTTTACCTATTATCCAAGATATAGAAATTGCTAATGTAAAAACAATAATTTTAATTGGATTAGTGAAAAATTCACTTATATCTTCTCCAACATAACTTATAAGTAAAAACATTACAAATTTTCCAATTATCATACCTAAGCTAAAAGTTTTTATATCTACTCCAGTAATCCCGGATGCTATAGTTATTAAAAAATCTGGAATAAATGGACATACATAAGATATAAAGATCATACTAAATCCTTGTTTTTTTATCAATTTAATTATTTTTTTTGTCTGATCTTTTTCTTTATATCTCTTAAATAAACTTATTTTTGAGAATTTTGCTACTAAATAGTAAAGTAAAATAGAGCCTACACTTGATCCTAGCCAAGATACCAAAAATCCTATCCACATCCCAAGAATAAATACATTTGCTAATATTAATGCCATTAGTGGAATTACAGGTATAAATGTCTCAACTGCCATAACAAAAAATCCAACTATAGCAGCTAATATTTTATACTCTGAAATTGAATATAGTATCTGTTCCATAATTCACCTACTTTAATTAATTTGTAAATTTTTATATTTATCTTTCCAATTTTTACATTATTTAAAATTAATTCTAAATTATTGTTAACTACCTTATGATTCAAAATATATCTTTAAATTCCTGTTCTGATATAGATATCTTTTCTTTTAATCTTATTATTTATATCTACTTTATTTATAAAAGAACCTTTTAATATTTCTTTTGTAGTTATAAAAATACTCCTTTATTATTTTTTTAACATATATATTTATTATTTGTGTATAATTAAATATTATTAATAATAAAAATTTAAATATAATTTTTATTATTTTTACTGACATAAAATAAATTAACTTTGATAATAATGGTTAATATATACAAATATATTTTAAATAAACTTAATTAAATCTTTATTTTTTTCCAATATTAGATTAAAATTATTATTATGTATTATAGTATCCTTATATACTATTAGTAAAATTTAATTAATTAATTGAGAGGTATTATATATGTCAAACGAAAATAATTCATCTAACTTTATAAAAAATATTATTATAAATGATTTAGATACAGGAAAACACGACAGTATTATAACTCGTTTTCCACCTGAACCAAATGGATACTTACATATAGGTCATGCTAAAAGTATTTGTCTTAACTTTGGTCTTGCTGATGAATTTAAAGGTAAGGTAAATTTAAGATTTGATGATACAAACCCAGTTAAAGAAGATGTAGAATATGTAAATTCTATAAAAGAAGATGTTAAGTGGTTAGGATTTGATTGGAATAATCTATACTTTGCTTCTGATTATTTTGATGAAATGTACAATAGAGCTACTCTTTTGATAAAAAAAGGTAAGGCGTATGTTTGTGATTTAACTCAAGATGAGATAAGAGAATACCGTGGAACTTTGACTGAAGCTGGTAAAGAAAGTCCATATAGAAATAGATCCATAGAAGAAAACTTAGATTTATTTGAAAGAATGAAAAATGGAGAATTTGAAGATGGGTCAAAAGTTTTAAGAGCTAAAATAGATATGTCTTCTCCTAATATAAACTTTAGAGATCCTATAATATATAGAATAGCACATTCTACTCATCATAATACTGGTGATAAGTGGTGTATATATCCAATGTATGCATTTGCTCATCCTTTAGAAGATGCTATAGAAGGAATAACTCACTCTATATGTACTCTTGAATTTGCTGATCAAAGACCACTTTATGATTGGTTTGTTAAAGAATGTGAAATGGAATCTGTTCCAAGACAAATAGAATTTGCAAGACTTAACCTTACAAATACTGTTATGAGTAAAAGAAAATTAAAGCAACTTGTTGATGAAGGTATAACTGATGGATGGGATGATCCTCGTATGCCTACTATATCTGGTCTTAGACGTAGGGGTTATACAGCTGAAGCTATAAGAAATTTCTGTCGTGAAATAGGTATTTCTAAAGCTGACTCTAAGGTAGATAGCCAAATGTTAGACTTCTTTGTAAGGGAAGACTTACAAGCTAAAGCTCCTTTAGCTATGGGTATTGTAAAACCTTTAAAATTAGTTATAACAAACTATCCTGAAGGCCAAACTGAAATGATAGAACTTGAAAATAACGCTAAAGATGAAACAAAGGGAACTAGAGAAGTACCTTTTGGTAGAGAATTATATATAGAACAAGATGACTTTATGGAAGAACCTGTAAAAAAATATTTCAGATTATTCCCTGGTAATGAAGTTCGTTTAAAAGGTGCATACTTTATTAAATGTACTGATGTTATAAAAGATGAAAATGGAAATATTATTGAAGTACACTGTACTTATGACCCTGAAACTAAGAGTGGTTCTGGATTTACAAGTCGTAAAGTAAAATCAACTATACACTGGGTTGAAGCTAATTCTGCTATACCTTGTGAATTTAGATTATATGAACCATTAATATTAGATGATGCTCCTGAAAATGAAGGAAAGCACTTCTTAGAACAAATAAACCCTAATTCGATAGAAATATTACAAGGTTTTTCTGAGCCTACTCAACTTAAAAATGCTAAAATTCTTGATAAATTCCAATTCGTTAGAAATGGATTCTTTAGTGTAGATAGCAAATATACAACTGATGATAAATTAGTGTTTAATAGAGTTGTACCTCTTAAAAGCTCTTTTAAACCTAATAAATAATAAATGTAAAAAGGAATAACTTGAGTTATTCATCAGATTGTAGACAAAATAGCCATTTTAAAAATGGCTATTTTCTTTTTTATAGATAAAATGCCAAAAATAGACTTAAGCCTTAGATTTTTGGATGTGCCTTTCCACATCCAATTGGCTAAT
>CALESE010000042.1 GCA_937907205.1 uncultured Romboutsia sp.
CCAATTGGATGTGGAAAGGTACATCCAATAATCTAAGGCTTACGCCTATTTTTAGCATTTTATCACTAAAAATCTTTATAAAAAAGAAAATAGCCATCTTATATAACTTAAAAATGGCTATTTTGTCTACAATTTGAAATAAGGCTTAATTTAAGCCTTATTTTTGATTATTTTGAATCACATGATTTATAGTTTTTATATTTTTTTCAATATTAATAATTTTATTAAGCAATATACTTCCTATAAATATATTAAATATAATACTTACTATTAAAATTAATATTAAGCTATTTTCTTTTTTCATACTTAATAACTTCCCCTTTTATCATATTTAAATAATTAAATTATAATATCTATCAGATTGCTTCACCCAGTATTTATAATCATTATATTTATCTGTTATTGATGTCACTATAGAAAATAAACTTCCTAATCCTAAAGCTGTTAATGCCGCTTTTACAACTGAAACAGTTACTACTCCTCCAGTCAATCCTATAAACCCTACTATAGATACCACAGCTGTACTTCCTATACTTCCTGCAAGTTTAGATACATATAAATCTGCATTGTCCACTGCATTTATAAAATTCTTTGTATTACCATTATAATAGCTTCCTGTTTTTGTATATCTTCCTAACTTTCCTTTTGAATTTTTTATATCTATACTATATTTACTACCACTTTTTGTAACTTTATAATACAAAGCATCTGTTGGTCCAAATGTACTACCCGAATCAACTACAGAGCTTCTTTCTTTATCTAAACTATACCCAATATCACTAATTTGTTCTATATTTTCATAGTAATTTGTTGTATATGATACAGATTCTCCATTATTATCTATATATGTATGTGTTATATCACCTGTATTTGTATTTATTATTGCCTTATAATTGTCCTCATTAATTTCAACTATATTACTTCTTGTTTTCTCAGATATATTAGTAAACATCTTTCTAACTTCATCAAAGTTTATTTCTTCTAAATTATTTACTTTTTGTACTTCTTTGTCTTTGATAACATTCTCCATTGCTGATACAGTATTGAATACTGGTGTACTAGCAGTTATAGCAACTAATGCTAGTGCTATACTCTTACTTGCTCTCTTTTTAAAACTCATATATATTCTCCTCCTCTTGATAACTGGCTAACATAGATTTTTATAAAAATTTTTCTACTAAACTAAATTATCGTTTAATGTACAAATTTGTCAATATTTGTAAACAAACTGGGTGTTAACTGTTGCAATTTGGACATAAAGTTAACTATCCATAAAATTTAATTTTAAAATACAATAAAAAATAAGGCCTAATATAAGCCTTATTTTTTATTTCTTAATTCTTTAATTTCTTCTAATGATAATCCAGTTATTATTTTAATTGTATTATCGTCTAAGTTATTATTTATTGCATTTTTTGCTATTAATATTTTTTCTTGCTTTGCTCCTTCTTTTAAACCTTCTTTTTTACCTTTTTCAAGCCCTTTCCTTTCAGCATTCGCAAGTAAGCTATTTTGCTCTAAAAGAGATTCAAACCTTTTTTCGTATCTTTCTCTTTCTTTATCATTTCCACTTAATCTTAATAGCTCTTCTTTTGCTTCCTTTATTTCATCTGAAGACATTTCTAATTTATCTATTAATTCACTTGTAGGGCTTTCTATAAATGTTATCCATGCCTCTAACATATCTGATATATCTTCACTATTTTCTAACTTTCTTAATTTTGGTATCTCTATAAAGTGTAGTTCCATAACATCTGTTAATTCTTCATTTGTATTTTTTTCTTTTAACCTATAACAATTATGAAAATTATCATTTTTTAAATATTTAAAGTCTAATATATTTATACAAATTGTTCTTGATAAAGTGTCGTAGTCTTGACCTTTTGTAAGTTGTCCTTCATACATCTTACTCCAATAATATAAGCTACGCTTTATCATGTTATATTCATTCTTTACTTGTATTTCAATGTTTATATGCTCCCCATTATTAGTTACTGCTTTTATGTCTAATCTTGAGTATTTATCTTCTATATGCTCTTTTTCTATATCTGTATTTTTTATTTGAACCGACTTTATTAAATCAGTTGGTTTTATAACTGCATTTAAAAACGATATTAAGATATTTGGATGTTTTTCGTTACCAAATATCTTTTTAAATACAAAATCTACTTTGGGACTTAATATTCCAAAACTCATGTGTTATTCTTCCTTTCTTTTGTTTATAAATATAGTTTTATTATACTATTATTTGCTTATCCAAAAATAAGTTTTAATAAGGAATTTTTATAAATAAATAACTAATCCTAAAATTTGGCTTTAGGGAATAGTTTAAATATAAAAGAGTATATCTATTGAAATTACTACATTTCAGTAAATACACTCTTTTTTTATTTATTGTTTTTTATGAAACTTTATTTTTTTAACTTTTAAAAATTCTAGATAAATAAACTATTTTTACTTTTTACTTAATTTATTTTTGTATTAATTGTACTTATTATAAATTTTACTTTATTTTATTTAAAATTTCTTTATAATCCTTCATAACTAAAATCCTATCATTATATTTTGGTTGTTTATTTTTATATATCATCAATCTTTCAATTAAAACTAATTCTCTTTTTTTTATATTAGGAAAACTTTTAAATCTAAACTTCTCAACTTCATTGAACCATATTTTTTTACAATGAGCTCCATTACCATGCAAATACATCCTATGATAAAAACTTGTGCTCTTACCTTCTCCAACCATTCCAACATATATTACATCATTATTCTTATTGTAAAGAAAGTATATACCTTTCTTAGAATTGCTATAGTTTTGTTTGATAAAATCTTTTTGATTATAATAAATTTGTTGTTTTTCTATTTCTGCTTTAACCATATCTGCAAATGTTTCTCTATCCATAAATTAACCTCCTGTATAATTTTCTAGTAAAAAGAACTTCAAAAAAGAAACCACACATTTATAAAGACCCATTTCATTAAACTTTTTTCAATTCTTTTACAATTTGAGATACTCGTCCCTTTGTAACTCCTAACTTTTCTGCTATTTTGTTTTGTTTTATTCCTTTTTCTATTAATCTTTTAACTTTATTTATTAAATCTTGTTTTTGTTGCTCTCTTTGTGTTAATCCATTATTATTTCTTCTAGATTGATTTCTTTTTATATTTTTTCTTTTATATTTTTCATCAGTTCCAATTATAGTTTTCATGTGCTTTTGCTCTGATTTTGTAATACATAACCTATCTATTAATGTTTCATTTTTATACCAGTATCCACCTTTATCTCTCATTCCTTTAGTTACTCTTTTATCTTGTCCACTTCTTATGCCTTGCTCATACTCTATAAACTTATCTATTGCTTTTCCTACACTTCTAACTATTGATAATACTTCATTTTCTTTCAATGGCTCTATAAAGCTATTATTTAACTCTATAACTGTATTTTGTAATTCAAATTCATCTCTTATGTAAATGCCTTTCCAATATGCATAACAATGTATAATCATATTTCTATTACCTTTAACATCATATTTTCTTAACTTACATAACATTTCTATATCTTCGGCTCTTGCCATATGTAAGCTATATGAATTAAATAATTTATTATTAATTACTTTCTTATCATCTTTTTTAGTTTGTTGTATCTTCAATTGATGTGATTTTGGTTTATAGTTTAAATATTTCTCTCTTAAATCATACATTGAGTATTCAATTATTTCACTATATAAGACACTACATTCCGTTTTAGAGCGTGAATTAATAGTATTTGGTAATCTAAGTACCCTTGCACCATCTGTGGCTCTCTTATCGGCTCCTAGATGCTTTAATTGATGATATAGATAATCTTGTAACTCTTGCCATGTTTGTAATGCTCCATACGGTGCATTTTTTATTACCCAATATACATGTAATCCTCTTCCACTATCAATTACAATTGAAGGTTTAGGTATTTTACCTTCATAGTACAGAATCCATATCATATACACTACTTCTGATTTATTAAATCCTAGTTTTTCACAATCTATATCTTGAAATAAAGCTCTAAGTTGTCTTATATTCTCAACTTTCCTTGAAGGTATATACATTGTATTTGGTGTTATAAATACATCTTCTTGACCTGCATACTCTTCTATTTTTTCTAAATCTTCATATTTAACATTTTCTATTTTTACTTTTTTACTATCACTTATTTTCAATATTTGTATATATCCATCTGTCGTTTTATCAAATAATTGTTTGTTGTATTTCCTTAATCCCATAAAAAAAGTCCTTTCCCCCATAACACAACCACACTCTTAGAGAAAAGAACTTTATATATATTTCCATTGAACTTTAAGTATTATTATGATAATATTAATACATAATAATTATATAAAAATCACTTTTCTTTAAAGTGTTTTGGGTTTAAACCAGGAGTTAAGCCGTCAAACTTAAAGGCTCCTGGTTTTTTGCTATGTAATTTTATTTTATAATTATATATTTTATCATATCTTGTAATAAAAAACATTTTATTTAAAAACTTTTAAATTTCATTATTTTAACCTATAACATTATCTATTTGCATTGATATACCATATCCATGAAACCTATTTATTTTTTTCTTAATAAAATCTATCTCATCATAAAGGCTCATATATCCTGATATGACCGACAATATGATTATACATATTACTATTCCTTTTTTCTTTCTTCTTTCTTTAGTTTCACTAACCATAAAATCTATACTTTCTTTAATTTCTACATATTTCTTGGCTAAACTTTTATTGCTATATTCTAATTTTTCTACGTCTGATTTTATTAATTTAATTTCTCTATTACAATTCCATACCTCCTTCGATAGTTCTTCCATACGTTCTAATATTTGATTTTTGTCGCTCTTGCTCAAATCTTTTTCTATTTTCTCTTTCAATTCTTTCTTGATATTCTTTATCTCGTTCTCTTTTTTCTCTTGCAATTTGTTTAAGTAATTCAACTGTTGATTTACTTGTATTGTTAGACCTAAGTGTATATCTTCTATGTCCTTGTTCCATTTCATCATCTCTAGTTCTAATTCTGATATTTTGGTTTCTAACTCCATTATCTTTAGTTCCATATAAAATCTCCTTAATACCCTCTTGTGCTTTTATTTGCTTATTTATCAAATCTATCTTTCTATTTAAATTATTTATTTCTTTATTTAAACTACCTATTTCAGTATCTATTCCACGCTTTTCCATAGCCCTTACAGCCACGCCTTCATGTTTCATAGGTAATTTATCTATTCCTCTATCAGAATAGCTCCTATGGTCTATTTTTGCCTTTATATTAGATTTTTCTAATGCATTATTTGCATAGTAGCTCCATTGCTCTCTCCAATATTCTAATGTCTCTTTTTTATTCCAATTCGTAGTTTCTATTTTCCTAGATTTTGCATTACCATTTTTATCATATATTTTGTTTCCATCTTTATCTAATATATATTCCTTTTTTGCCTTTGCTCCCCAATCTCCATTTTCATTAAATGGTCTCATAGTTAACATAATATGTGCATGAGGATTTCCATCTTTTTTATCATGAATTACAAAATCTGCAACCATACCTTTATTTACAAATGTATCTTGAACATATTTTCTTAATAAATCTATTTGTTTTTCTAAGTTTAATTCAATAGGTAATGCTAAATCTATTTCTCTTGCAAGTTGACTATTTTTACTCTTTTCTATTTTCTCAACTTCATTCCATAGTTGTTCTCTATTTGTTGCCCATTTAGGAGCATTAATAGGAGCAAGTATTTCTTTATATACTACTCCTTTTTTTCTTGTAAAATTATGCTCTAATCCATCTCTTTTATTATGTAATTTTTCTCCACTTCTATATGCACTTGCTCCTACTGACGATTTTCCTTTTGACCTACTTATTATTTTTGTATGTAGATGATATATTGCCAAAATATATTATCTCCTTTCTATATATTAATACATTTGTATTAATTTTGTATTTAAAAATATTTTATATTTTTATTTAGCTCTCTGCAAGAGCGCACACACTATTTATGGTGTATAAGTGCGCCCTTTGGATTATATTTCGATTAATCAATATACTATATTTTAACTTTATATTTTGATTTATTATAATATTGAAAAATATATTTTTCAATATTATAATGTTATGTAATTACATAACATTAAGGGGGAAATTTTATTTTGGAACAAAATAAAAAATTATTAGATATAGAAGAAAAAATTAAACAACTAAAAGCTCAAAAACAAGCTATTATAAATAAGGAAAAAGAAAAAGAGCGTAAAGCTAGAACAAAAAGATTAATTGAAATAGGAGCTATCATAGATAGTATGGGAATTAATACTATTGATTTAGCAAATGAGTTTAAAAATCATTTTATTAATACTGAAAAATCAAAGTTATGGTTATATAACTTTATAGAAAAAAATAAGGCTTAATTTAAGCCTTATTTCAGAGCGTAGACAAAGTCTACGCTCTTTTATTTTTGTCAATACTCTTTATGAGGTGATAAATATGTTAACTATAAGAAAA
>CALESE010000043.1 GCA_937907205.1 uncultured Romboutsia sp.
TTTTGTGGATTAGATTATGATAAATATGTTAAAGAGTATGGGATAAAGGTCTTGCCAAAATCTTGGTTTAATTTTAATGTTTACTATTACATTACATTAAATGATGATTTAGATTTGAGAATGAGAAATTATGACTTTAATGATAAGAAATATTCTGCTTGTTATTATGGATATATTAAAGATTCAGATAGAATAGCTAGAACAGAAGAATTTTACAGTAAAGTTGATAAACCATTTTTAGTAATTAAAGGAGGTAGTAAGAATTTCTTTAAACATGTAGATTTTGACCATGATATAGATCTTGTAAAAAATATGCCTTATTCAAATTTGCTAAAATTTGTTCCATCAAATGCTAAGTCTTCATTAATAACACATAGCAAATGTATATTGGGTAATCAAGTATCACCAAGATGGTTTGATTTGATGCTTATGGATATTGTATGTTTTGTTGACGAAGCTTTTGATCCAAACCACGAATTGTGCGATGATTGGCTTTATGAACATACATATTGTAAGAATGGACAAGATTATGCAGACAAGCTTAAGAAAATAGAAAACAACGAACCATTATATAGAGAGATTGTTCAAAGACAACGTAAGTTTGTATTTGAAAAATATGAAAAATATCTTCCTGTTGACTATATTAATAAATATAAATAAATTTAAAATATATAGTATGAATTGGGTGGAAACAATAACTAAAATACCTATTTATGTATATCAATCATCCACAGATGGTAAGAAGTATATTTATATTTGTAAATAAAAATGGAAAAAATTCGTATTATAGTTCTTGAGGGTCATGACCGTTGTGGCAAGGGAACTTTATTGGAAAATTTGAAGAATAGATTTGATGATTTTTTAGTATATAATCCAGTATCAGCAGAAAAGGAAAAGGTAGATTATAAAAATCCACAGAAATTTGAAGAGTGGATTAGAAAAACAATTCGTAAAGTACTTGATGATTTATATACCATGTCAAAATTGAATGGTACTGATAGACCTATTGTAATGGATCGTCTTTTACTTACAGATAATGTATTTGCAGATTTATTTGATCGGGAACATGTAGTAGAAAAGTATTTTGGTAGAGAAATTGAATCAAACTTCAAATTGACTAATTATATTATGCTTTGGAGAAATCCAGAAGAGTATAAAGACCGAGTAAATTTGTTGAAAGAAAATCAAGATTTTACTGAAAAAGAAATTGATGATATTCTAAGTTTATTTAATGAATATAAGAAATCTGATGATATTGTAAAGTTGATTGACAATACAGATACACCAGAAGATATATTAGATGATTTTGTATCAACATTTATTGAAGAAACCCCTAAATGGAAATTAGAACATGATAGTACAACACACTAAAACATTGAATTATATAAAACCTACAGATTTGTTCAACTATATTATAGATACATATAAGGATGAACAGTATGTGAAAGATTATGTTCTTATCGCATCTAGAACAAAAATTTTAGAAGACTATACAAGTAGGAAGAAGGTAATGGTAACTGATGTATTACCATTAGGTGAAAAAGATTATGATAAAGATGCATTAGATTTTGCCACACAACTTGGATGGGAATTCACATTATATCAAGATGATAGTACATGCCCATTATATGATGAACAAGATTGGTTATCAAGTTGGAATTGCTACCGTTATAATGATGTAGAAAAAATATGTACTTATATTCGTTCAAAGAGAAATAATGGATATATAACAGCATTTATTGGATATAAGATGGAAGATGTATTTGCAATGTTTGAAGCTAATTATAGTGGTACTTGTGTTGATGCATTGGAATACACAAAGCAATATTGTGATTTTGTATCTGATAGGTCATTCAACTCATTTGCATTTGCAGAATTGTTAGTACATATAGTAAAACAGGATGTAAAGAAATTCTTAAGAGAAAATTTCCAAAAATATTTTATCAAAAAGTGAAAAAATATTTGAAATATTCTTAGTTAGTTCTATATTATAAATGTAAATATTTAATTGTTTAATTTAATTATGATGGCTACATTTGTTAAGAAATATAATTTTGCCGAATTCATTAACTTCATTAGATCAATTGATGGAGATTTCAACAATGTTTCTATTGAATATATTACTGATGCAATATATGATGATACATACGATAATAATGAAGATGAACTTGTTAATTCTGACAAGTCTGGTATTATAGATGTATTGGATATCATTAAGGCAGCAATGACAAAGAAAAGAGCTAAGAACATTACTGTTACTATTGCCGATAATGAATATATTAGTGATGTAATTAATGTTTGGATGAAACTTGGCAATAATCCTACTTATGTTTTGTCATTATGTAAAGGAATCTATGAAGAAAAGATAAATGAATGGTTAGAGCTTAATTAAGTTTTGCCATTCCTAATTAATGTTTAATAATTTAAAAAAGTAAAATTAAAAGAAAAAATGAAGAAGTTTATTTTGACAATGTTGCTGTCTTTGACAGCGGTATTCAGTGTTAATGCTCAGACACAGTCTAACTATGCCGGTAGTTCTAAGTTCACAGACAATGTTTCTGTTGGTGTAGTTGGTGGTGTTGAGACTAATCTCAATCAGTGGAATTGGCCACAGGGTGCTGTAGCTGGTATTGTTATCAATAAGGAAATTACTCCAGTATTTGGTGTAACACTTGAAGGTAATACAAATATCAATGGACTTAGCAATTGGTCAAAACCGGTAACGCATTTTCATTGTGCAAATACATTTGATGGAATTTCAACTTATTTGACAGGTCGTGTAAATCTTACTAATGCTATTTGGAAGTATAATGGTAAGCCACGTAAGTTTGAGGTAGAAGTTAATGCAGGTCCTGGTTATGGTTTCCTTTTGCATGAGAAGTACAATGCTTTGCTTGCTAAGGCAGGTCTTAATCTAAATTACAATGTAACAGATGCATGGACTATTGCTTTGCGACCAGCAGTTGTATATGATTTGAGTGGTACAGGTTCATTCAATACAGAACGTGCTATTGGACAAGTTACCGCAGGTATTGTATATCACTTCAAGACAAGCAATGGCACTCGATCATTCAACAAGGCTAAGCTTTATGATCAGGCAGAGGTTGACATGTTGAATGGAAAGATCAATACACTTCAGAAGAATCTTAATGATGCAAATGCAACTATTGAGGTAATGCATGATTCCCTTACAAAGGTAAATGCTTTGATTAAGACAAATGAAATTACCAAGATGGTTTATCCAAAGGTTCAGTTTAAGAAGGGTACTGCTAAGATTGAGTCAACATCTATGGCTAATATCTATGATATCGCTGATGCATTGAAAGATGTTGATGGTACTATCAAGGTAACTGGATATGCTTCTACTGAAGGTTCTACTAGATATAATAAAGAGCTTTCACTCAAGCGAGCAGTAGCAGTTAAGAATGCACTTATCAAGGCAGGTGTTGATGCATCAAAAATTAAGACTATTGGTGCTGGTCCTGTAAATAAGTTCTCTCCTGATAACCTTGATTTGAATCGAATTGTTACAACAGAGAAGTAACATTAAATAAATCCTCTGAGAATTGCAAACAAAAAAGCTCAAACAAAAAGCCAGGTCTTAGGACCTGGCTTTGTTCGTATATAAGATTAAATAAATTAATACAATTGAATATGCTTTTCATTATCTGAGTCTTTTCTCATGATACTTGAGAAATTAGAAAATTTACCAACAGTTTTAACTATTACATTACATTTCTTGAATCTAGGATCTGCCCAAGAAACAAACCCAACAACAGTCAATGGTAATTTTCTGTTTGTTCTTGCATCCATAATAACAAAAGTCATAGGTTCTTTTTCTCCATAATGAGATACCTTTAATTCACCATCTTTCAACATTTTCAATATATCATCCTTAGCACCCATTATAGCTTCAATAATTTCAGGATCTTCTACTTTTCTTTCTGACTTTCTATGTTCAACATGAGTTCCAGTCATTATGCTTATAGGAGAATACTTGTATGTTCCTTTGCTTTTATCAAATACAGGCCAAATTTTCTTGTTAGCTTCAAAAACGAAACCCAAGTCAATTTCCAAAGATTCTGATATATATTGCGAAAAATTTATCATATTTTATTGAAATTTCTGAAAGAAATACTATATTTATTATGTAATAATAATTATGATTAAAAATGAAAAGAAACATGAACACTTCAATAAATAAAGTAGAAAATACAGTACGTCACTTCGCTAACAAGATGAATATTAAATTAGCTAATGTAGAAGTAAAGTTTGTACCTTCTTATGAATATGAAGTTTATGAGAATGAGACAGATGAAACTGATAATACTTATTCAGTTTCTATTACATTGTCTAGCCCTTCTACTCTTTCAAATAAGAAAGCAAAGAAGTTTATTGCTCGGTTGGAAGGAATGTTCTATACAAATAAGAAGTGTAGAAGAAACAATGAATCAGTATTTGTTTACTTCGATAACTTTGATATTGAAGACTAATGTTTTATTCTTAAATAGAAAATAGAAATGGCATCAGCAAAGATAAGAAATATAGAAAAGTGTAAAGAAGAAGTATTAGGCATTTGTTCTAAATATCAATTGAATGTACTTGATATATCATCAAAAGAAATTCAGTTAGATGATTTACATAAACAATATGTAATTGATATTTCTACTGATTGTGAAGATGATGATATCTATGATAAAGTCTATACAAGATGTGGATTCATTAATGAAGAGCGTTTGCCTGATGCTGACCTTACAGTAAATTTAAATGAAGTCAATATATAAAAATGAATAAGTTAAAGAAGAATTGGAAAGAAATTTTGATCGCAATCTTGATATTGTTTGGAATGAACAAATGTACAGTAAGTTGTAATAGAGGATCAAAATTGAACAAAGCTAATCAAGAAATTGTATATAAAGATAGTTTGAACAAAGTAATGACAGATTCTATCAAGTCATTGAATGTTACTATTGCTAATTTAACAGATAAGAATGGTATGTTGTCAGAATTCAATCGTCAACAGACCAAGTCTGATTCTCTCAATAGAGCTACACAAAAGGAACAGCTCAATCAAGTAAAGAATATGGTTAATCGCCTAAAAAGAAAGTAATTATGCCAAGAAGATGTAACAAGTCACCAAAATACATGTCAGAATATGAACATGATTTGACATGGATGGCAATGAGATATGCTATCGGAAGACATACAATTGCTGCACATTCTATTTGTTGTGATATGGGGAAGAATGTTTATGGAAGATTGTCACAAAGAGATTGTGAATTCTTATCTTCTGATATTCGGAGAGAGATCGCAATGAAATTAGGATGTTATCCATTTAATTTTGTTATGAGTTATGATGTTCCAACAAATTCTGATGATTATCGACCATTGTCACGATTGATTGAATGGATGATGGATAATAATATTGAAACACCAGAAGACCTTACTATTTGGGATGAAATCAGATATAAAGGAAAGGATTTTTCAGGTAATTCATTATACGAAGCTACACAGATTGATGGACCTAAGCATTATGAAACTTCTGATTTCTTAGATATGCTTGAATGGGAGAACTTGTCAGATCTTCTTGATGTTAAAAATCATAAGTTTTGCATTGTACTACAAAATGGTAAGATGGAATTTAACATTGTTGAATACTTTGAAACTTATGTAAGAGAATCATATAAGTCTTTGTCATTCAAGAAAGTTAAGGTACCAGTTGCAGAGTACTCGAAGAATCCTTATGTACTTCCTACTATTGACCCACATACTATTATTGAAGCAGATCTTACAAAGGAACAGATTTATGCAAAACAGAAGGAGTTAGAGAAGAAAGGCAATATTGTAGAAATGCCAAGTTTGAAATACAGTTAAAAGATTAAAATATGTTAAATAAGTTAAAGAATTTTTGGATTAAGATTTGTCTTGCATATTATATCATCAAAGCAGACAATAATCTTGTATTGACAAATTCTTGTTTCCATACATCAGTGAAGAATTTGGATATCTTATCAGATGGACATCATTATATCTGTTTGGAAAATGCAGATGGTGGATTTGATATTTCATATATGATTCCATGGAATATGGGTAAGAAGTGTTTTACTATTACAGTTTCAAGATTGAAAGGTGACAATGCAGGTGCTATAGCAGATGCAACGCTTAATTTGTTGAACAATCATACAATGTCTGGTATGATTACAGGAGATAGTAAGAATCAACCAAAACCAACAAACTATATTTCTTATAAGTAATATACATGGCTACTATAGATGATATTAAAGAAACAGTAAAGAATCATAATGAGGGGTTCTATCTTGATGATTATGAGTTTGAATGGTATGCAGTATCTGGAAGAAATACCTTGGTTATAACACCATTAAAGGGTGCACAGATTATATCAATGTATGTTGATAGTAATGACAAACTTCATGCAATTGTCAAAGAAGAGCCTTATAAACAATATAATCCTATCAATATAACTGTAAGAGTACAGAAGTGTCCAATTCCTGGTAAAGGATATAGTACAGAATTGAATCCAGATTTTAGTAAGGATAAGATTATTTTTACAATATTCAATAAATGTGGATATCCAGAATATTATGTATATATGGATATGAGAAATGAATATTGGGTGCACGAATATAATTTAAAGAAAGCTAGTAATTTATTAGGTTCAATTTTTTGAAATTATTAAAGATTGTTCTATATTATAATTGTAATGATTAAAATGATTAAAATATAGAAATATGGAAACATTAAAGATCAAACAAGTCAATGGATCTGAAAAGGTAATAATATTACCTGTACGTGGAATGGTAGGTACTTTACATGTAGGATCTGATCGATATGTTGTATGTTGTAATGCTGTCATAAGTAACAAGAGGGTACGTCTTGTGAATATTTATGATATTACTGAAGATAATAAAAACCAGTATATATATGAAAAGGATGGAGTAGAATACTTGACAGATGAAGCATTCAATAAGTTCGTACGTGGTGGAGAATTATATTCATTGAGAAAGAATGGAACTTGGAGAGAGGTTGGAATTCCAACACGAGAATCATGTTGTATTGTAACATTTGGTAAAGCTAATCCACATCTTGATCATGAATTTTAATAGTAAAATAAATTAATAAATAAATAAAATTTAAATAATCATGGGAAATTTTGATATTTTCGAAGACGTTGTAAAGTTGACTGAGTCTGATAATATTACTAAGTTGAATGGTGTTGATATGAGTAAAGTTACACAGGAGGAGTTTAATGATGCCATGGATTTTCTTGATGGATTGAAGGATAATGACTTTGTAACATTGCTGATTGGTGATGAGTATATTGACAACTTCAAGGCAGAACTTCAAGCTAAGTGGGATATGACTCATGAAGCTCCAGAGTCAGAACCTAAGAATGTACCTACTGGTAATACTGTAGATTCACAGATTGATAAGTTGGTTGATGAGTATATGGAATCACTTGATATTCCAGATAATTCACTTATGAAAAAGTTGGTACCTATGGCAAAGGAATCTTACAAGAAGTTTGCAGAATTCATTTACAATCATGAGTAACTTATGTTAGTAGTATCTGAATTGGAAAAGGCGTTGACAAGATCTCTTGAAGAGGTCTTGCCATCTGCATTAGAAGAAGGTTTCAAACATGTATTGCCATGTACTTCTAAAGCAGGAAATAAAGCTGCTAAAGAATTTGGTGAATCTATTACTAAGATGATTGCAGAACCTTTGGGTATCCGTTTTTCGAACGCTATAGATTATTATATCAAAAATGCAGATATCTATGGACAAATCATAACAGTTGGTTCTCCTACAACACAAACTGCTAAGATTGAAAGTCCTAGTCCATTGACAAATGGTAAAGTACCAAATACATTTGGTATTAAGTAAAATGTTAAAATGAAAGTAACTGATGATATTGTAAAAGAAGAATTCAAGGCAAAAAGATATTTGTATAATCCTAATACTCTTAGAAGATACACATCCGGAATAGAAGGAAAATACAACAAAGACATATATGAATATTTAATCAACAGATATGATGATTCTGATTCATTAAAAGAAACTTTGTTTAGAATCTATAATGGAATAGAAGAACATCCTAAATGCCCTACTTGTGGTAAACCTTTAGTATTTAAAGGAATATTTTTTAAGTTTTGTTCCAATATTTGTGCACAATCTTCTGATGAAATTAAACAAAAAATAAAGCAAACTTGTCTTGAGAAATACGGTGTTGACAATTATAACAAAACTAAAGAAAGTAAAGAAAAGATTAAACAAACATGTTTAGAAAAATATGGAGTTGAATATTTTTGGCAATCGGATGAATGTAAAGAAAAAATTAAACAAACCTGTCTTGAAAAATACGGGGTTGATTCACCATTGAAATCAGAGAAAATAAGAAATAAAGGTAAGCAAACTTGTCTTGAAAAATATGGTGTTGACAACCCAGCAAAATTAGAAGAAAATAAAGAAAAAGTAAAGCAAACTTGTCTTAAGAAATATGGGACAATATCTACAACTCAATGTAAAGAAATACGTGATAAAATAAAACAATCTTGCCTTGAAAAATATGGTGTTGACAATCCAGCAAAATTAGAAGAAAATAAAGAAAAAGTAAAGCAAACCTGTTTGAAAAAATATGGTGGATTAGCACCGATATGTGACCCTAATATAAAAAATCAAATTAAACAAACTTGTCTTGAAAAATATGGTGTTGACAATTATGGAAAATCATTAAAACACAAAATAAACATGTCAACAATTATGTCTAGTGATGAAATGCAAGAACATAGATATAATGTAATGACAAAAAATCATTCATTCAACACTTCAAAACCAGAAGAAGAATTATATTTATACATTAAAGAAAAATTTCCTTCAGTAAAAAGACAATATAAGGATAAATTAAGGTACCCATATAACTGTGATTTCTATATACCAGAATTAGATTATTTTATTGAGTTGCAAGGTTATTATACTCATAACACACATCCATACAATCCGAATTCAATATCAGACCAAGTATTAGTAGAAAGATATAAAGAAAGATATGGTCCAAAATGTCAA
>CALESE010000044.1 GCA_937907205.1 uncultured Romboutsia sp.
TGCTCCTGTAAATGCTAAAAACATAGAAAAACCTACAAATCTTGCAACCCATAAACCTAATATTAAAGAAGTTTCTGTACTTAATCCAAATGACAATCCTAGTTGAGTACCTAAGTTTTGCATAAGAACATATGCTACATTGCCCATATGTATATTCGGTGATGATAAAACATCTGACCAATTAGTAAACATACCACAGGAAAATATCCCTGCTGAATAACCAACTGCTATAACTATTGCAGATATTGTTAGACCTTTTGGAAATGTTCTTTTAGCATTTTCGGTTTGATCAACTAATCCACCTAAAACTTCAAGTCCACCAAATGCAAATATTGCAAATGTTAAAAATGATAATATTGTAACTAAAGTCTGATAACTTGGATTAGGTGATTGAATAAAGCTAGCTACTACATCTTGCATTGGCTGTGCAAATTGACCTTTATTTGCTATTAATACAATTATTCCACCAATTAATAATATTATATTCATTAGTGCAACTGCAGTACCTCCTACAGAAGTTACTTTAGCTATTTTCTCAACTCCTTTAGTAGCTACAAATGTTACAAGTAATATCCATAATGCCCCTAGTATTCCTAATGTTTGAGTTGAATTAAATATTCCAAATAATTCCCATTCTGATGTTTTATCAAAACCTGAAATAGCAGTTGATAATGGTATCCAAATAGATGAAGCAACGTTTACCATCCATATTATATAAGATGCATACCACATAAATGTACCTATAAACACATATTTAGCGCCTATTGATTTTTCCATCCAAGAATATATTCCTCCAGTTTCTTTCCTAAATGCAGAACCATATTCAGCCATCATAAATGCATATGGTATAAAAAATAGTAAGGCACAAAGTATATACCAAGGTATTGCAGAATATCCCATTAAATAAAATGCTCTTGGCATATTAGCAAAACCAAATACTGATGTAAATATCATTAGTATTAATGATATTAATGTCAATTTTTTTGTGTTATTAGCATTTTCTGACATGTTTTGCCCTCCTTGTTGAATATACTATTTATAATAAAAAAATAAAAGCAATGTTTATACATTACTTTTATTTTTATCTATATATATTTTTTTATACGTGTAAGTCAACCTTTAACCCTATTTCTTCTTTAAAAGGATATATTAATGGTTCTACTACTTCATTTATAAATTCAACAACTTGTTCTGGTGCTCTACCAACGAAATTTTTAGGATCCATTATAGATAATATTTCTTCTTTACTCATTTTAAATGAATCATCATTTATTATAAGATCTATTAAGTTATTATCTAACCCTTCATGTTTAACTCTATATGCAGCTTGCATAGAATACTCTCTTATTATTTCATGTAATTCTTGTCTATCTCCACCTCTTTTTACAGCTTCCATTAATATTGTTTCCGTTGCCATAAAAGGTAGTTCTTCATTTATATGTTTATTTATCATCTTTTCATAAACTACTAATCCATCTGTTACATTTATACCTATTTCTATTATAGCATCTGCTGCCATAAATGCTTGTGGTATAGCTAATCGTTTATTTGCTGAGTCATCTAAGCTTCTCTCTAGCCATTGAGTAGCTTGCACTAATGCTGGACTTATAGATTCAGATATTATATATTTTGATAAAGAAGCAATTCTCTCACTTCTCATAGGATTTCTTTTATAAGCCATAGCTGATGATCCTATTTGATTTTTTTCAAATGGTTCTTCTAACTCTTTTAAGCTTTGTAAAAGTCTTATATCATTAGTTATTTTGTGCATACTTTGAGCTATACCTGATAGTATACTTATAACTTGATAATCTAATTTTCTTGTGTAAGTTTGTCCACTTACTGCATAAGATGATTTATATCCCATCTTTTCACATATCAATTTATCCAATTCTTTTACCTTTTCATGATTTCCTTCAAATAGACTTAAGAAACTTGCTTGAGTACCAGTTGTACCTTTAACACCTCTTAACATCATATTATCTATTCTATAATTTAAGTCTTCTAAATCAAGTATTAAATCTTGAGTCCAAAGTGTAGCTCTCTTTCCAACCGTAGTAAGTTGAGCTGCTTGGAAATGTGTAAATCCAAGAGTAGGAACATCTTTGTACTTTAATGCAAAGTCTTTTAAGTTATTTATTAAATTAACAAGCTTAATTCTTATAAGCTTTAATGCTTCAGTCATTTGTATAACATCTGTGTTATCTCCAACATATGCTGAAGTAGCACCTAAATGAATTATTCCTTTAGCATTATCACATTGTAAACCATAAGCTTTTACATGACTCATTACATCATGCCTTACTTCTTTTTCTATTTTTCTAGCATCATCAAAATTTATATTATCTACATAAGATTTTAGTTCTTGTATTTGATCATCAGTTATATTTATTCCTAATTCTTTTTCCCCTTCAGCAAGTGCTATCCATAATTTTCTCCAAGTTGAAAATTTAAATTGTGGAGAAAATATGTAACTCATATCTTTACTACAATATCTATCTGTTAAAGGATTTGTATATGTAATATACTTATTATCTATCATTATTTGCACCTTCCTTTTATATGTTTATAAAATAATTATATAAAATACCACGAACAATAACAAGTTTTTTTTATTTATGTTCATTATTTTTGATTTATTTTTAATTTTTCACTATTAACTAAATAATCTACACTTTCGCTATCTACAAAATTAAGTACGTATTTGTATCTTATTGCATAATGTTTATCACTCCATCCCAGCTGCTTTGTTATTTCTTCTTCTTTTGCGCCTAATCTCAAAGATATTGCTGCAAACGAATGTCTAAAATCTCTTGCAGAGTATTGAGAAAGACCAGCTAATGATAAAGCTTTACTTACTATTAATCTTACACTTCTATCATTGATTTGATCACTTTTTTGAGTCGTAAATACAAATTCTTCTGTTGGTTTTATTATTTCATCTAAACCTGAATAGTTTCTATAATCTTCTATCAATTTAAAACAGTATGGATGAATCTTTACTATTCTTTCTTTTCTATTTTTACCTAATCTAACATAATAATTATCTTTTTCATCAACTATAAGATCTTTCCATTTAAAATTTACTAATTCATTTAGCATACATCCTGTAGTTACTAGAAACACTATTATAATCCTATCTCTTATATTTAATTTATGTAATGTATCTAACAGCTGATTTATTTCTTGTATACTTAAAACATCATCTTTATTTTTCATCCTTGTTACTACTGGTTTTTCAACATATCTAAATGGATTTATATCTATATACTCTTCTTTTAGTAAGTAATTATAAAAACTATGTAAATAACTATAAATCTTTTCACAAGTTGATTTTGCATACTGTTCTTTTATATAATTTACAAATTTTTGACAATCATATTTATCAGCTTCTATAAGTTCCTTTTTCTCTATAAACTCTTTAAATAAGATTACTTTAGATAAATAGTCATGTCTTGTGTTTGGATTTTGCTTTTTTGAAAAGTCTTGAAAAATTTCATACTCATTATCATCTAATACTTTTGTATTAAACATAACTTAACCCCTTCTTTCTTAATTATTGTTATTAATTATTGCTCCTTGAATATATTTAATAATATTGTTATACTTTTATAGTTAAAGTTTTTAATATATTATGGAGGTAATGAATTTGGAAGCATTTAATTTTATTGATATTTTTAAAGCGATTATTTTAGGTATAGTTCAAGGAATAACTGAATGGCTACCTGTAAGTAGTACTGGACATATGATACTTGTTGATGAATTTATAAAACTAAATATGTCTAAAACATTTATAAGTACTTTCTTAGTTGTTATTCAGTTTGGTTCAATACTTGCTGTACTTACAATTTTCTTTAAAAAATTAAATCCATTTGATGGATCTAAAACAAAAATTCAAAAAAGAGAAACTATAGATTTATGGTCAAAAGTTATAATAGCTGTTATACCATCAGCAGTAATAGGTTTATTATATGAAGATACTATTGATGCTTTATTCTTTAACCCGACTACTGTTGCTATAGCTCTTATAGTATATGGTATAATAATGATTGCTCTAGAAAACAGAGACAAAAAACCTATATTCAATGATTTCTCTCAAGTTACATATAAGTTAGCTATAGGAATAGGACTTTTCCAATGTTTAGCATTAATACCTGGTACATCTAGGTCTGGATCTACAATAATAGGAGCTGTACTTTTAGGAACTTCAAGATATGTAGCAACTGAGTTCTCATTCTTTTTAGCTATACCAACTATGCTTGGTGCAAGTGCTTTAAAATTAGTTAAAGCAGGATTTGATTTTGATGGATTTGAATGGACTGTTTTAGCTACAGGTTCTATAGTTGCCTATTTAGTTTCTGTATTTGTTATCAAGTTCTTACTTGATTACATTAGAAAGCATGACTTTAAAGTATTTGGTTATTATAGAATAGTTCTAGGTATAGTAGTACTTGCTTACTTTTGGCTAAAAAGTTATGGTTTAATATAGTATTCACAAAATAAAAAGAAGCACATTAGTGCTTCTTTCAGAGCGTAGACAAAGTCTACGCTTTTTTATTTTTGTTAATACTCTTTATG
>CALESE010000045.1 GCA_937907205.1 uncultured Romboutsia sp.
TATTTTTCTTTAATATTATATTTTCAGTTCAACTATTCCACCATTTATAAACTGTTTTTTTATCCAGCCCTGTCGATCTAATACAATCACATTTCCTCGCATTAGGGTTATTTTTTCTATACTCTTTTACCATATATTCTTTTGTAGTTCCTTTCGGTCTTCCTTCTTTAATTTCTTCACCTAATTGCTTTTTAAATTTCTTCATTGTATTCATTAATTTAATATGATCTTTTTGTTTTCTATAATTTCTTTTATTTTTTTCAATATGAATATCAGTTAAATACGAAATACTATTTATTGGATATGTCATATATCTATCATCATAAGCTTGTAGAGCATCTAATACATCTTTTTCAGTAAATGGATTATCTTCACTTGATGGTAATTTATCAAATTTATCCATAAATAAAAATGCGTCTTTTTCTAACTCTTCTAAATCAATACCCGACTTTCTAGCATATACTGCTAACATCATCATACAATAATATCTATGTCCTGTTTTCGCCTCATTTTCAATTCTATCTTTCCACCAATCATACAAAGCTCTTTTACATATCCATGTTCCTTTAGATTGTTTTTTAACAATTCTTTTTTCATACCATTCAGGATACTTTTCTTTAGCTTGCTCTAACGTTAAATTACTCTTATATACAAAATCATCTGCTTTAAACTCATCTCTAACAAACCCATTCATATATTCCATTGATACACGTTTACCCGTTTCAAATGCCCTTGCTCGCTCTCCTTTTTTCGTTATAGTACCTACAACCCTAAAACCTTGAAAAAGGCTCTCATATTGGACGTTATCCTCTAATTTAGTAATGTATCCTTGCCATACTATCCTAGTTAATTCTCTTTTATATTTCTGTAACTGTTTCACAACATTTGAAAACAACATTATAGGCTTTTCAAATACATAATACAAATGTAATCCTGTTCCTGATGAAACTATATATGTTGGCATTGGTATCCTCTCTAAATTCTCTATTTGATGAAATAAAGTCTTCAATCCTGTAGGATTATCTCCATCTTTAATTATCACTCCATCTAGATCTATTGTTAAAGCATATAATGCTCGTGCATTATCACTATTCCGTTTCTTACCTATATAACTAATAGGAGACATCAAACAAAAGTTATTTCTCTCTACAACTTCATCTATTTTGTCTAAATCATCAGTTACAGTATGTCTTAATATTTTATTTCTACCATTATTTAATTTATCATTAGTTACTTCTACAATTATTCCATTATACTTACCTTTATCATAAACTCTCTTTTCTTGAAGTTCTCCTTCTCTAAATATTTCTCTATAAAATTCCCTTGGTTCTAATTCATCATAATATGTATATAAATATTTAGTTAGTACATTCTCCATACATAAAAACCTCCTAAAAGCATAGAATAAGGACGATATATTATCAATGAGTTTTTTCCACCTTTTTTATTAGATTATATCAGTAAAAAAAATAGTTGTCAAAGCGCCTATTTTTTTTACTGATATATTATCAATACAGTTTTTTACCTTTTTTATTATCTTCAAATAAAACATATATTAGATTGACTGTTATTAAGTTTTTTCATATAGCTCTTTTGAGTAAAAAACTAATTATATTAATGAACTCTCTCCAATTTACTTTACTTAAATTAATACGTTGAAGTGATGGCTTCTTGGTCAATATATACTATTAATACAAGTTTACCAAAGCTACACTCGAAATCCCTTCAGTGGTTGTACAAACCTTATATATTTTTTTATTTTTTATTTTTTATTTTTATAAATATTATTAAAATTAGTATTAAAAATAACACTTGAATTGCAAAGTTTTTTGGTGAAAAAAATATAATTATTCCCGAATAATCCATAAAAGTATTAATCCTTTCTATTCTTTCTATATTTTTTAGCAAGTAAGTAATTTAATTATTTTCTAAGTACTTGTCCATTTTTATTTAATATTATCTCTCTTTTACCTTTTTTATTTTAATATATTATTTCATTTTCATAAATTAATACTTTAGTATTAATTTTGTATTTAAAAATATTTTATATTTTTATTCAGCTCTCTGCAAGAGCGTACACACCATTTTTGGTGTATAAGTGCGCCCTTCGGATTAGATTTGAATTAACTCATACACTATTTTTTATATCTGATTACATAATATTAAAGGTGTATTTTATTTTGAAACAAAATAAAAAATTATTATCTATAGAAAAAAAGATAAAACAAACAAAAGCTCAAAATAGGCTATTATAAATAAAGAAAAAGAACGTAAGGCTAGAAAAATTTATATAGAAAAATAAGGCTTAATTTAAGCCTTATTTTTCTATAAATTATATTCCATAAATTCTAATATAATTAACTGCTGAAGTTTTAATTCTTGACTCTAAATCACCATTACCTGAATCTGAATGTGCTGCATACTTCATACTTTTATTTGATGTATTTCTATCAGTTACTATTATTGTATGAAATGCCATCCCTTGACTATTTACAAGAGATATTGCATCACCTTTATATGCTTTATTATATACATTATTTATAAACTCATTTTTTGTATCAAAATCTTTTTTATATACTACCTTCATTCCACCTTTAGCTCTTTCACCCCAATGCCATCTAAAAGCTTGAGCGCCTCTCCAAGTACTTGATATTTTACTTAGATTATTTGCATCATTTGTATCACAAAACCAGCTAGAATTTGCTGAAACTGACCCTTTAATTTCACTTACTCCACCTTCATGAATACTTTGAGATACGAAATTTGCGCAATCTGCTGAAAATCTCGGATATTTTGAATTAAATGATTTATTGTACTTTTTTGCATATGATATAGCTGTACTTTCATTATAACTATAATTTGCATATCTACTATTCATATTTTTTCTTAATACAATATCTGTATCTAATAAATCATTTACTTTAAATATAATATTTTCATTATTTTCTTCTGGTATAAGTGATAATATTCTTTCTTGTATCTCATACTCACTTAGATCTGTTTTTTCTAAAATATCATTATAATTTTCTATAATATAGTTTATTTTTTCCTCATTATTTAAATTATTGTTATTTATGTATTCATCTATCTTTCTCGCTATATCTACACATTCATAAAAACTAGCAATATTAGCATATCCAACTCCTACAGACTCTATATATTTAATAATTTTATTTTTTACATCTATTCTTTCTGAATCTGACTTATCGTTATATTTATCAGATATATATAAGTTAAGTGCCTCATCAAATTCATTATTTTCTATGAGTGTCTGTTCTATCGTTTTGTCTCCTGTAATATTAACTTCCTTTGTAGATTGTTTCTCACTATTTACTAAATCATTTGCAAATGCATATCCCATATTCGATATAAATAACGCTATTATTCCTACAATTGATACATATTTTTTTATTTTCATAATAAACTCCCCCTTGATATATTATTTTTAAAAATCTACCCTGTATACATTTCTGAAATAGTATATTTATTATCATCTATTTTTTTTATATCTATTATTTGATACTTTCCTTTTACCCAATTTTCATCTTTCACTTCTCCATTTCCAGTTTCAAATACAGTTACATATCCATTAATTGATTGCAAATCATATATTATTTCTGCTCTATATCCTTCAGATTCTAAACTTTCTAATATATTTATATTATTAATTTTATAATCTTTAAGAATATTAACTTTTTCACCTTTATCATTTATATAATTTTCATACGTTAATTTTAAGTACTCTTCAAATACATCTCTTGCTATTTCAATTTTATTATCTTTATTTTTTACTTCTACTATAGGAACATCAAATCCTGACTCCGTTTTAACAGTATTTATTTTATTGTTTGAGCATCCTGTTAAAAAAAATACTAATATTACTACCATCAATAAACTAGCATTCATTCTATTTCTTAAATTTAGCATTTTTCCTCCCTTAAACTTCATATATATCTAAATTTTACCAGAAAAACATTTTCTAAAAAAGTCTTTAATTAACAGAATTTTTATGATATTCTCAAAATAATGGTATTAATATTAGAACTTTCGTTCTCAAAAGAAACTATACTGTAAATTTGGCTTTAGGGAATAGTTTGAATAAAAAAGAGTGTATATATTGAAATAACTATATTTCAGTAACTACACCCTTTTTTTAATTTATTGTTTTATATGAAACTTTATTTTTTTAATTTTTATAAATTCTATATATATTAATCCTTTCAC
>CALESE010000046.1 GCA_937907205.1 uncultured Romboutsia sp.
ATGATGTAGAAGATGCTTGGTGGAAGGCAACTCATAAAGAGATGCTTTCTGGATTTGAGTTAAATGCTTTTGTAGAATGGACTTAAATAATGTAAGAATGATGAATTTCTTATTTAGATTGTTGAGAAAATTAGATTTCATAATAACTTGTAAATTCTTAAAATAAGATGGAGAATAAATTGACACATGATATTATTGTTGGTAGCGGCTTGGCTAGCAATTTCATTAATTTGATGAAGTTGGAAGGATGGTTGCCAATTGAAGATTATTTTGTCATGAGAAATAACGGAATTGAACTTGATTGGGTAACAGTTCTTACTATGGAAAATGATGGATTCATTGCAATTCCTAGTATAGCAGAATATTGCATTCCAGATCCAGATAGTGGACTAAAACCAGGATGGTACAATTCTGAAGAGAAGCGTCTTGATGATTGGACTAATGCAATCATGTTCAAACCAGTTGAAACAAAGAATGTTGCTGATCGTGTCAGAGATGAGTTGCTTGATGAATATGAAGAAAAGGAAAATATCAAGAATGTACCAGACTTTGAAGATGCTTTTACAGAAACTTTAATTAAGCTTTGTAAAGGTAATTCAGAACATTATATTAAAAAGTTACCAAGATAAATGAATTTCTAATTTATATATTTCTATATTATAGATGTACATATAAACATGTACAAATTTAAATAAAATAATTTAATTAAATACTATTTAAAATGCAGAATATTCCTTTAGAAGAGGCTTATGCAACTATTGTTGCTAAGCCAGATCCATTTACAATTCATACAAAGAAGTTGGTTGATGAGTTTGTTGTTTCAGATATCCATACTGATCGAAGTTGTGAAAAGGAAACTGTGTTAGATAACGGACGAAGAGCTGTTATGAAGGGTACATATTGCGCAAGTACCTTCGTAGGTAAGCTCTATAAGATGAATGGTCCAAGTGAAAACCCTTTAGAGCGCTATGTATTGTTTGTAGGTGTAGCACGTCAGAATCCTATTGACAATCGACAGGATGAAGATTTAGCAGTAGAGATGGCTGCAGAGAATGCTATGGTCAATCCTATTATGACAATTAAGTTGCCAAATGCAATTTCTGGAACTGATTTTGCCAGATTTGTAAGTCCATATTTAGATATAATGCCAACTAAGTTTATTCTTACATCTAAACAGATTAAGGATAAGAAAGAGAGTGATTTGTATAAGGATTGGTATGATCTTATTAAATCACGTGAAGAGGCAGCAAGTCTTATTTTATATATGGATAAAATCCGACCAATGTTGGATACTCGAATCAAATATATGTATGGTGAGTAAATAATGCAAAATAACGAATACATTAATCCAGTTGGATATTCAGAAATGTATGAGTGGGCAGAGATACCAGCAGAGAGTCCTTATGGACTCTTTGTTACATTCTCTTCTGAAAATCCTGATAAGATAGAACCTGTAAAATCCGGTTCTGATGAGCATATTCTTGGTGTAACAACTATTCAAACAGCACATACTTCAGATGATCCAAACAATTGGAAATATGCATATATGTGTAATGAAGTTGGTGATAAGTTTTTGAAGAATGATAAGATTGCTATTGGTGTAAAAGAATATGACCAAGTAGAAGAGTTTTCATATATCCATACCAGACCATATAACCATTATGTACAGGTACCAAGTCAATATTATGATCCTAAGCAAGAATATGTAAAACGTAGTAATCGTAAAGAATGGGTACGAGTAAATTTGATTGGTAAAGTAATTGTACGTGATAATGGTAAGTGTAAGCCAGGAGAATATTGTCAACCTAATTCTACAGGAAAATCCAAGAAACATAGAGGATATGCTGTACCAGCTGATATGAAAGTTTATGGTTGGAAATTCTATGTTGCCCAACGTATTACAGAAAACACTATAGAGATAGTGATGTCACCTACTATGAACAAATTAAAAAAATTAGAAGTCTAACATGGATAAGATATCAATTATAACAACATTTTACAATGCACAGACGTTTATTGGTAATGCTATTGCCTCTGTTTTAGGACAGAAAGTACCAGATGGTTGTGAAATTGAATATGTTTTAGTGGATGACAAGTCACAAGACAATTCTAGAAATCTTGTTGAGAATATCATAAACAATACATCAAAAGAGAATTTCAAGTTTAAGTTAGTAGAACCAGAAACTAATCTTGGATGTGGTGGTGCT
>CALESE010000047.1 GCA_937907205.1 uncultured Romboutsia sp.
AGATGGTGATAATAGAAAAACTAATGAGGTAGCACTTGATCTATTAAATCAAGGAATGAGTGTAAAAGAAGTGAGTGATGACTTAGAGGTTTCAGTATCAGCAGTACTAGGGTATGTTTATGATTATATAAAAGAAGATAATATAATTAATTTTGATATAAATACAAAATCTTATTACAATGAAAGTGAAAAAGAGTTGATATTAAATAAAATTGATCAATTTGGTGATGATAAAATAGGTTTAATAAAAAAATCATTACCAGAAAATATAAAATATGAGAGTATTAGAGCTATAATACTTGAAAAATATATATAATATACAAACTATATAAGAGTTAGCAAAAGCTAGCTCTTTTTGTATAGATACATAAAAATATCTAAATTTATAAAAATCATTGTATTATAACATAAATAATGGTAAGATATTAATACCTAGTAATAAAACTTAAGATAAGAATAACTAAGATTTATATATATATACTTGGAGGAAATAAATGAGCAATATAAAATTAGTATGTGACAGTTTAGCAGATTTACCAAAGGAATTAATACAAAAATATGATATAGAAATAGTACCATTAAGTGTATTATTTGATGGAAAAGAATATATAGATGGAATAGATATAACAAAAGATGAATTTTATAAAATGTTGAGAGAAAATAAAACTTTGCCTAAAACATCTCAAGTTACGTATATGAGTTTTAAGAATACTTTTGAAAGATTAATAAATGAAGGTATGGATGTTTTATATATAGGAGGATCTTCAAAAATATCGGGTACATATCAAAGTGCTGTAATGGCTAAAAATGATATAGAAGGTAATGTTTATACATTTGATAGCTTATCAGCTTCAATTGGTGGAGCATGTATAATACTTAGTGCAGCTAGATTAATAAATGAAGGTAAAAGTATTGAAGAGATAATATCATACCTTGAAAAATTAAGAGATAATACTTCTGTATTTTTTACAGTAGATACATTGGAATATCTACAAAAAGGCGGAAGAATATCTTTAACTAAAGCTGCTATTGGAAATATGTTAAATATAAAGCCAATAATTGCACTAGAGGAAGGGTCAGTTAAATCATTAAGTCAAGCAAGGGGCAAAAAGCAGGTTATAAGTAAAATGTTAGAACTTTTAAAGCAAAATCATGGAAGTGATTTAACTAATAAGCATGTAGTAATAGGATGTGGAGACAATATTGATGAACTAGAAATGCTTAAGAAGAAAATCATGGAAGAATTTAATGTAGGTAGTTTATTAGAAGTAAATATAGGAAGTTGTATATGTGCACATACGGGCCCATCAGTACTTGGCATAGCTTGTAGTGACAAATAATAAAAAATGATAGGTCCAGATTGGACTTATCATTTTTTTGTGGAACTAAAAAATAACGTTAAAATAAAGACAATATAAATTTTTATTTAAGTATAAGATATAAGCAAATCATATGCTATAATAAATCTATTGCAAAATAGGAGGTAGATTTATGGATGTAAATAGAGTATTGAATTTTGCATCAAATGTTGGAAGATTAATGCTACAAAGTGGAGGAGAAACTTACAGAGTAGAAGAAACTATAGCAATAATATGCAAATCATTTGAAGTAGAAGATGTAGATGTTTTTTCTACACCAACAGCAGTTATTGTATCTGTATTTATTGATGGAAAAATTCACTCAGTTGTGAAAAGGGTAAAATCAAGAGGTATTGATTTAAATAAAGTACATAATATTAATTCCCTATCAAGAAGAATATATAAGGAAAGACTAAGTATATATGAATGTGAAAAAGAGTTAGGTAAACTAAATGAAGATGATTCATATAGTTTTAATATCCAATTACTTATGGGAGGTATTGCAACATCAATGTTTACACTATTATTTGGTGGAAAAACAAATGATATTATAGCATCATTTTTTATTGGTGTTTTTATTAAATTATTATGTATAAAGCTTAACAAATCTTATTTAAATGAATTTTTTATAAATAGTATAGGTGGAGCAATTATAGCAATTTATTCAGTAATACTTTTGAAAATAGGATTAATAACTAATATAGATAAATTAATTGCAGGAGCAATAATGCTTTTGGTTCCAGGACTTGCTCTTACAAATTCAGTTAGAGATATAATTGAAGGACAGCTAATATCAGGTCTTACAAAAGCATCAGAAGCTCTCTTGATAGGAATATCAATAGCTATTGGAACTGGTGCAGTACTTCATTTTTATCTTAAGCTAGGAGGAGTGTAGTATGTTTATTGAGGTAATAGGAGCGTTTTTAGTAGGTATTAGTTTTGGAGTACTTTTTAATATAAAAGGGAAGAGACTTTTATTAGCGGGTATTGGTGGAGGATTTGGGTGGTTTGTTTATAAACTTTCTTTACTTCTTCAAATTGGAGAAGCTCCATCTAACTTTATATCTGCTGTTTTTTTCACTATATATTGTGAGATTTGCGCTAGAAGATTTAAAACACCAGCAACAACACTTACAGTTTGTTGCCTTATACCTTTAGTACCTGGATATGGGGTTTATAATACTGTATATGAATTTATAGTAGGAGATTATATTAAAGCTATTGATTATGGAATAAATACATTAGCTATAGCAGGATCATTGGCACTTGGAGTAATATTTGTATCTACGATATTTAGAAATATTAATATAAATAGGCTAGTAAATAAAATAGAAAAAAGGAAAATAACTTAAAAATACATTTTATTACTTAGAAATAAATTAACAATAAAAAGGAGAAGTTTAAAATACTTCTCCTTTTACTGTTAATTCGTAACAATGCTAGTAGCAATTTTTTCATCATTGACTACATTTCTAATCCATTTGAATGATTTAAATCTTTTAAATATAAGTAAAGATTTAATAATTTCTTCAGTTATAGTAAATGCAACTACTAAGTAAATAGGTAAATGTAATATAAATGCAGCAATATAAGCTAAAGGAATACCAATAAACCAAAGTGTAGCTCCTTGTAATATTGAGCCATAAGTAGCATCTCCACCACCTCTTAATATTCCAACTATCATAACAGCATTATAAACTCTAAATAACATTATAAATGCATAAATATATAAAATATACTCTGAATATAATTTAACATCTGATGATACATTAAAGAATGACACAACAGGCTTAGCAGTAAATATCATTAAAATAGAGAGTAAAATAGGGATTTTAATTGATAAGCTAGCAATTTTTTTAGAAGCATCAATAGCAGACTCTTCTTTATTTGCTCCAATTTAATTTCTTATTATAACAACAGCAGCATTTGCAAGTCCAAATGTACCTATCATAAATAAATTCATGACAGTAGTACATATTTGAATAGATGCAGCAGCACCTGTTCCAATTCTAGCATATATAGCGTTATATGCAATATTACCAAATGCCCAACAAGCTTCGTTTGCAAGTATTGGTATAGTTATAGCAGTTAAAGTTGATGATATTGACTTAGGTAATGAAAATACATAATTAAACTTTAATCTTAATACATCGATATTTTTATAAACACATAGGATAATAATTAAACATTCTATTATTCTAGCTACAAGTGTTGCAATAGCAGCACCTTTTATTCCAAGCATAGGCATGCCTAATAATCCAAATATTAAAATAGCATTTAATATACCATTAACTATAAGTCCAATAAAGCTAGCCCACATAGGAAGTTTTGTATTTCCAATACTTCTAAGACCGCTAGAAAATGTAAGTGTTACAGTAGTGAAGACGTAGCTTATTATAACTATTTGTAGGTATTGTGTTCCTATTTTTATAAAATTAGCATCATTATTAAATAAAGCTATTATTTTTTGTGGAACTAAAAATCCTATAATAACAAATAAAAACGTTAATCCTAGTGCATAAAATAATGATTTAGATAAAACTTTTTTTATATTTTCAGTATCTTTTTTACCACAAAGTTGAGCAATAAGTACTCCTGAACCTATAGCAATAGAATTTGCAAGTAATGAAAATAAAAAATAATATTGATTTGCTATACCGACTGAAGCAAGTTCAATTTCTCCTACTTTTCCAATCATCATAGTATCTAACATATTTAAAGATGATGTTATCAAACTTTGAAGTACTATTGGCAATGTAATTAAAAATAAATGTTTATAAAATTCTTTGTCTTTTTTATATTTTGATATTGTATTTCTTATCATAAATCTTCTCCTTAAAAGTAATTAAAAATAAAAAACACCCACATTGAGTTTTTTAAGTGGATGTTCAACATTAACATATCTACATTGATATATAAATTATATAAAATTCAATTTAAACTGGTATAAATTAATTTTGCATGGTCTAAACAAAATCTTTATTATAGTAATCGAACTTTAAAATGAATGTATAAGTATATTTCAAACTATTATAAT
>CALESE010000048.1 GCA_937907205.1 uncultured Romboutsia sp.
CAACATAAATATAAAGTGTTGCACTTGTATTGACAATCTATCATATAAAAATAAAATTGTATAAATAACTTTCTATATAAAAAACTTTTTAAATCTATTTTAAATTACATAGCTCTAGCAGGAAATACTGCATCTAACATTCCAATAACAACAGCTGCTAATATTGCTCCTAAAATAGATACTCCCATGTGAGGAACTAAATACTGCGCTAAATATATTATTATTACTGCAATTAAAAATCCTTTTATACCTTTTCCAAATGGAGATGCATCAATTCCCATAAATGATTCTACTAAATAATCTAATCCTGATATTACAACAGCAGCTATTAAGAATGACCAAATTCCATTTATTGTAAATCCTGGAGTTACAAATGAAGTTATCATTAAAATAACTGCAACTAGTAAAAACCTACCTATCCATCTTAATATACTACCATCATTTCCTCTTTTTTTATCATTGTCATATCCCATAGAAGACACTCCTTTAATAAAATTATTTTTGTTTTATACAAAGTAGATTATTATACTATAATTTCATCTTACAATTATATATTAACCGCTTTATTAAATAATATTCTTTATAATATTTTTAATATATTTGTTAATATTTCATCTATAAAAAATTTCTCCAAATGGTGCATGATTGTATATATCTTGTGAATCTTTACCATCAATTAATACTTTTAATCCTTTTATCCACTTACCTTTGTATTCTTTTTGAAGTAATGTTTCTATTATTGTAGTTTGACTTATATATCCACCTGTAGATCCTGCAAAGTGCTTTGACCAAGCATCTGTAACTTCATTTACTAAATTTATAGTTGCTATATTTTCTTCATCTATTCCCTTAAGTATTATTTTTGCATTACCTTCTTTAAAATATTCTTTTTGTAATGCTATACATAATTCATTAAGCTTTTCTTCTAAAGATTTACTTTCATCCATTGTTAAACTTAAAAACTCAATTTTTTTATCAGTATCATTATAATCTAATGTATATATTTTAAATTCAGATTCTTCTTTTTTATCATCTTCATATTTGTTGCTTTCACCTTCTTTATTTGATTTATCTTCTTTATTTTTGATTTTTGTACTATTATTTGTTTGTTCTTGATTTTGAACATGTCTCTGCTCATTTTGTTTATTATCTATATTATTTGAGCATCCTACTAAAGATAAACTAAATAAAATTGCTATTATACTCACCTTAATTTTCATAAAAACATCCCCGTTATAAATATATTCCACTTTATATGTATATTACCATACACAACAACGAAATACTAATTTTTTCTATAATAAATATTTACATTATTCATTAAGTATTTTTGAGTATTTTACAAACTTTGATATTCTTTTCTAAAATATATATTTTATTAACGTATATATTCTTCCATTTATAACATTCATATAAAAAATTGAGTGTATTCAAGTCATACACTCATCTTTATTTAAAGTATTTACCATAAGGTTTAAAATAATTTAATTCTTCTATTACTTCATCTAATAGATTTATATTTTTTTCAATCGGTTTATCAATTAACCCTTCTAAATAGTTAAACAATACTTGGCCATTCCACTCCATAACAAATCCAGATAGGTTTACTTTATCTTTACTTTCTAAAATTATAATTATTAAATTACCAGTACTTATTTTATTCATGTATGAATCTTTATCTTCTGTATTAAGATTATTTAAGTGTTTTATAATAATTTCTATTTATGATTTTTCATTTTCATTTAACAAACGTTGAATAATATTTTTATCTTCTATTTTATAAATCATCGCTTAAATCATAATACAAAAATATCCTAATAGATATTAAAGTTCCATCATGTAGCTACTAACACAGATCATATAAAACATATAACTAAAAATATTATCATAAGTAGCTTGGCATACTAATTCTAATATAGAAAAATACCTAATCCTTTTTTAATTATCTTTAAAAGTTTAGGATTTTTGATAAGTGAATAAACCTCTAATTTTTTTCTTTCATTTTCTACTACACCTTATTTTATTATTAAATATTATTTTTAGTATTTATCATACTTATCAAAGTCTTCATTTTTCTTTTCTTTTTGTCTTTCTATAATTTTCACTATTAATAATACTATACTTCCTATAATTATTATAAATGGTATTGCTAACGAAAGAAAAATTGAAAATATAAACCCTATACTATTCATCCTCTACAACAACCCCTGTGCCATAAGCTAACATCTCTGCTGCTCCTTGCATTACTGCTGCTGAAGTTAACCTAAATCCTATTATAGCATTGGCACCTTGATTTTTTGCATCTTCAACCATTCTCGCTATAGCAATTTTTCTAGCTTCTGTAAGCATTTCATCATATCCATTAAGTTCTCCACCTACAAGCTGTTTAAAACTAGCTCCAATATCTTTTCCTATATGCTTTGATCTTACAGTACTTCCTTTTACTAATCCTTTAACCTCTGTAATCTTTTTACCTGGTACATTTTCAATAGTTAGAATTATCATATAAATCCTCCTTTATACATTATATTTATAATACAGTTTATTGATATCATATTTTAAACAAACTTATTTTATTGTATTTAAAAACTCTATTATACTTTTAGATGTTATTTGAAGTTGTTTCTCTTGACTTATCACAGCTTCATTATCTCCATTTTGCTTTCCATAATCACCAAACTGTGCATGATTTCCACCTTCTATTTCTACATAAGTTGCATCAATTGGTAACTTTTGTTTTGCTTCAATAAGTTTTTTAAAGTTTAAAACTCCATCTTTACTTCCCCATATAGATAAAACTTCCATATTAGAACTTATTAGTTCATTATTACTTGGATATGATGCAAGGAATATTACACCAGAAATTAAATCTTTGTTTTCAGTAGCAAATTTAGCTGCAGCAGTACCTCCTAATGAATGTCCACCAACTATCCAAGTTTTTATATCTTTATGTTCATTTATAACTTCTTTAGCTTTATTTGGTGAAAATATAGGCAGATTTAGTGTTGCATTAACTATTACAACTTTATATCCATTTTTAGCTATATTCTTAGCAAGAGGTGCATAAGATTCAATATCAACCTTAGCTCCAGGATACAGTATAAGTCCTTTTGTTACCTTATTTTCTTTAGGTGTAAATGTTATAAACTTATCTTTACTAACCTCTACATAGTTGTCACTAATTAATGATAAGTGAGCAAGTTCCTGAGGCTTATATGTTTTATTAGCATAAATAAAAAATATAAAAATACCTATTATTAAAGCTATTAATGTGTACTTTATTATCTTTTTTATTCTATCTAAATTTATAGTTTTTTTATCATTATTATACTCTTGATTATCTTCTTCCATATTTTGAAGTTTTGCTTCTAAAAGCGGTCTTTCAAGCTCCATAGTTATACTAGATGTGTCATAAATCCTCTTTGGATTTTTATTAGTGTCTTTCATAATATACCTCCAAGTAAATATATCTCATTATATTTTATCATATGTTAAAGTGTTTTTCATTAAAGTAAATAATTTGTAATAATATTATTATATTAATCCACTTTAAATTTTCTACATCTATATATATCAATTTCACTATATTAAAATTGATATATATTATAAATAATTCATCTAAAAAATAATAAAAAGATACCCATAATTGAGTATCTTTTTATCTATCTTACTTTTTGAAATCTATAATTTCTTTTTTTCCTAACATTACATTTGTTTCACTTAGAGTAGTATGTGCTATTACATTACCTTCTCTTATTGAGTAATAAACAGGTACTTGTCTTCTTATAGCATCATATCCATTTTCAGCAGGCAGTATTATCATATTCCCTGGCTTTCCTACTTCTATACCATATTTATCACATATATTAAGTGTCTTTGCACTATTATTTGTTATTAAATCAATCGATTCATTTATTTGACTATATCCCATCATTTGACACACATGAAGTCCCATATGAAGAACTTGTAACATATTTCCCGTACCAAGTGGATTCCATGGATCCATTATATCATCATGACCAAAACATACATTTATATTGGATTCTACCATTTCTTTAACTCTTGTTACACCCCTTCTCTTTGGGTATGTATCAAATCTACCTTGAAGATGTATATTAACTAATGGATTTGCTATAAAATTTATACCACTCATTTTTAGTAATCTAAATAGTTTGTAAGCATAAGCTCCATTGTATGAGTGCATTGCAGTTGTATGACTTGCAGTAACTTTATGACCCATATTATTTTCATATGCTCTTGTTGCAAGAACTTCTACGAATCTTGATTGCTCATCATCGATTTCGTCACAATGAACATCTATTAGTACATCATATTTTTTTGCAAGTTCAAAGATTTTGTCAATAGACTCTACACCGTACTCCCTTGTAAATTCAAAGTGAGGTATTGCTCCTATTACATCTGCTCCTAGCTTTAGAGCTTCTTCAAGTAGCTCTAGCCCATTAGGATATGATAATATTCCTTCTTGTGGGAATGCAACAATTTGAAGTGTTACATAATCCTTTAACTCTTCTCTTAACTCAACCATCGCTTTTATGGCTGTTAAGTTAGGGTCTGTTGTATCAACATGAGTTCTTATAAATTGTATACCATTAGCTACTTGCCACGTTATAGCTTTTCTTGCTCTAGTCTTTACATCTTCTATAGTTAAAAATTCTTTTCTTTCTGACCAACGCTCTATTCCCTCAAATAATGTACCACTTTCATTCCATTTAGGCTCCCCAGCAGTTAAAGTAGTATCTAAATGAATATGAGGCTCTATAAATGGTGGTATAACTAAAAATCCATTTGCATCTATTACTTCTTCATTAGAAATTTCTATATTTGGCTCTATTTTAGCTATTATTCCATTTTCGATTAATATATCTACTAAATTATCATTATTTCTTAACTTTGCATTTTTTATTAACATATTTATCCTCCCAAGATACTTTGATTTATTAACTGCACATTTGTTATTAAGCAGCTTTGTTTGATATATTATTTTTTTCTTTGTCACTTATTTTGCTTAATACAACATAAGTGATTATTGCTACTATTACTGAGTTTAAAGGTGTTATTCCCGGTATTACATACGCTCCTATAACTCCTGCTACCCAAGCTATTATTGCATTTATATTAATGTTTTTAAACTTTGCATCTTTAAATTCTGTGTATTTTCTTTTATTTAATATAAAGTAATCTGCTATTATTACAGCACCTGTTGCTGGTATGAATGAGTTTAATAAATTTAACCATCCCATAAAGTTGTTGTATAAAAACATTGCTAATAATGTACCTATTATACCATTTATTATAACCATTCTACTTTTTGGTTGTTTAGTTATATTTGCAAATCCAAGACCTGAACCATAAAGTGCATTATCATTAGTTGTCCAAATATTAAGTCCTAGTATTATTATTGCTGGTATTATAAGTCCTTGTGTAAACATAACTTCTGCTATATCAGCTTGACCTGTAACCATAGCACCTATAGCACCAAATGCTAACATTAATGAATTACCTATTAAAAATGCTATCACAGTAGTACTTACTGCTGTCTTTTTATCTTTAGAAAATCTAGTAAAATCCGCTGTTAATGTTCCACCACTTATAAATGTACCTACAACTGATGCAAGTGCTGCACTCATAGTCATAGTTCCTGTTGGTTCTATTGAAAGTAATCCTGCAAATCCTCCAACATCTCCTATTGCTTTACCTGCTGATATGCTTCCAAGTATTGCTATTGATGGAACTGCTATCATACTTAATATTGTAAGTGATTTCATTCCAAAAAATGCTGTTGCTGTCATTAATAATCCAGATAATAAAACTAATAAACCTACATTAATTCCAGTAACCTTTGAAACTGGTATTGCAAACATTGCAACACCTACTCCAAACCAACCTACTTGTGTAGCTGATACTAAAAATGACACAAGATATGAACCTTTTTCTCCAAATGAATATCTTGCTAATAAATGTGTTGAAAGTCCTGTATCTCCTGCCATATAAGCTAAAAGACCTGTATAAACACAAAGTATTATATTACCTATTATTACTGCACTTATAAACTTTTCCATACTAAGACTAGTACCTAAATTACCTCCAGCCAACATACTTGCTGAGAAAAATGTAAATCCTAGCATTACAACTAACATTGATATAAATCCTTTTTTCTCACTATTTGGTATTGCCTCTAGTGAATAATCATGATCTTGATGTTTTTTACTCATAGATGTCTCTCCCTCTTTAAGTACCTAAACAAAAACCTCTTGCTTAGCAAGAGGTTTTCTTAAATATTTTATTAATCTTTAAAATTATACTTTAGTAATTTTTATATGATTTTAATAAAATATTTTAATTTTCATTTCCGAAAACCTTGCCAGCTTCTCTGAACTGGATTAAAGGTACTTTTTTTATTTTATTAAAATTATTATATAGTATATGTCGAATCTTGTAAATAGTTTTTTATAAATTATTCCTTAGGAACTACTATCTCCCCTGAAACAACTTTACCAACTTGTTCATTTACATAATCAATTACTTCTTTTGGAACATTTTTATCAGTTGTTGGAGCTAAACCTACAGCATTATTATCAAGTCCATAAACTTTTATTTCTCCACCTGCAAATTTACCATTTTTTAAATCTTTTACAGTATTATATACACCTTCATTTACTTTTTTCATAGCTGAAGTTATAACTGTATCTGGAGCTACTTCATTTTGATCTCTATCAACACCTATAGCAAATTTACCTTGTTCTTTAGCAACTTCTATTACACCTAAACCAACGTCACCAGCTGCTGAGAATATTATATCAGCACCATTTGAATACATTTGTTGCCCTATTGATTTACCTTTAGCTGAATCTGTAAAAGTATTTGCATATTGAACTAAAACTTGTGCCTTTGGATTAGCTTCTTTAACACCTGCTTTATATCCTGCCTCAAATCTTTTTATAACTACACCTTCTATACCACCAACAAATCCAACTTTATTACTCTTTGTCATTTTACCAGCTACTAAACCAACAACATATCCTGCTTGTTCTTCACTAAAAGTTATACAAGATACATTATCTGGAGTTTCATCACCATAATCAGCGTCAACTATAGCAAATTTTTGATCTGGATAGTTTTTAGCAGCATTAAGTATAGCATCTGATAATTTAAATCCAACACCTATTATTAAATCATTTCCTTGGTCTATTGCAGTTTCTATGTTTGTAGTATACTCTTTGGTCTATTGCAGTTTCTATGTTTGTAGTATACTCTGAGTCTTGGTTAGACTCTATATACCCAACTTCTACTCCTAAATCCTCTTTAGCTTTTTGTAACCCTTCCCATGAAGATTGATTAAATGATCTATCATTTATTCCACCAACACCTGTTATCATAGTTATTTTTAGTTTATTATCATTTTTTTCTCATTACCACCACATCCAACTAATGACAATGCAGATATAATTATTGCTGTTGTTAAACATATTACTTTTTTTAATTTCATTTTAAATCCTCCTATTACTTTTAAGTCTATACTATTTTGTCCAATTTTTCCTTTTTCATATTATCAAATTTAACTTATAATATATTATGAAATACGTCATATTTTTATATTTTTTGCAACAAGAGGATTTAGAGTATTTTTACTTTTTTGTATATGAAAAGGCTAAGGTTTACATACTTATACCAAATTGTAAGTCTTATTTACTTAGATTGTATAATCCAGTTAAAATACTTGGTGGTATAAAATTTCTTTAAGATATTACTATTCAATGAAGAACTAGCTAAATATTTATATAATTAAAAAATTGGTGTTATATTTTAACACCAATTTCTTTAGATAATTTAATTGCATTTGTTGTCTTTATTTTAGTATTTAGTGATTTATTGAAGTCTGCTTTTACAACTTGAGTATACACAGTATCTATAAGAAAAATTTGAGCTAATTTTGATGATATAGACCCAGTTTCAAGTACCGTCTCCCCTGATATATAACTTAGATTAATATCAGATATCTCTTTTAGCTCTGATTCTTTATTTTCTGTTATAGAAATAATACTTACTCCATTTTCTTTTGCTAATTCAACTGTCTTTATAATTTCTTCAGTTTCTCCTGAATGGGATATAGCTATAACTAAATCACCTTTTTCCATTATTGATGACATCATTATCATAGTATGACTGCTATCAAAATAAACACAGTTAAGACCAATCCTCATAAATTTATAGTTAGAGTCTTGTGCTATTATTCCTGAATATCCAATACCTATAAAATATATTCTTTTAGCCTTTATTATAAGATTAGCACATTTATGTATATCTTCACTATTTATTAAATCTACTGTTTTTGTAAGAATATTAATATTTGAATTTAACAATTTTTTAGCTGTTTCTATTGCAGATTCATCATTTTCTATACTATTGTTAATTATATTTCTATTGGAGTTTGATGATACCTCTTTTGCTAATGTAACCTTAAAATCTTGAAGACTATGAAATCCTATTTTTCTTGCAAACCTAGTTATTGTAGCCTCTCCTATATTGTTCTCTTTAGCAATTTGAGATATTGATTTATATGCTACATCTAATAGATTATTTTTTATATACTCTATTAGAATTTTATCTGATTTTGTAGCTTTAAAATCTGGTTTTTCTAATCTTTCTAAAATTTCCATAACATCACCTTTTATATTGTATATACATATAATGTAAATAAAATTATATAATAAATGTTAATATAAAACTACCCTTTGTTATATTAAAGAGATATAAATTTAAATAAGGAGAGTAATTTATACTCTCCTTATTTTGTCCTAGCTATATTTATCTTACTATTACTTTAAATATAGCTTTCTTTATTTTCTCTTTTTCATTTACTTTTATAGCTGTCATATGAGCATCTTCTGGATAGCAAACTAAGAAATCGCCTTTTTTTAACTCTACATATCCATTATTTTTTCCTTCTAAAGGAAGAAAATCTCCTTCTTCTTCATATTCTTTTTGCTCTAAATTTTCTATAAAATTTATATCTATTCTTTCACATCCATCTAACATTAAGTGAACATCAATATACTTTTTATGAGCTTCCCAGAATCTATCTTCTTTTTCACAAGTCTCATACCCTACTATATTTACAAATATATCTTTCCCTTCTATTTCATAGCTTCCTTTTTCAAAGTCTAATAATACATTTTCTTTAGCATAGTTTAAGCATTTTAATAAATCTATATCTAATTTAGCATAAGTTTTTTCATGTCTTAAATTTCCAAATATCATGTTTACTTCCCCCTATTTAATCTTATCCTTCAAAGTATATAGTTGCTTCACTTTTTACTTCTTCTTTGTTGTTAGCAAATTTTAGTTGAATCATACTTACAATTTGACCTACTACTACAGATGTTGTTATTGTTACTAGTGAATATGCCCAAGAAGTAACTTCTGGCACATTGTATTTTAAGTAAACAACTAAAACTGCAGAAACTGCAAATCCTACGTAAGCACCAAATTTAGTAGCTTTTTTACAGAATGCTCCAAGTACGAATATTCCAGCTAAAACTCCAAGCACTAATCCCATAAAGCTATTAAACCATTCGTAAGCTGATTTTATTTCTCCATTTGCAAGTATTATAGACACCCCTATAGCTACTATTCCTACACCTAAAGATATATACTGAGCTATTTTAGTTTGCTTTTCAAAGCTTAAATCTTTACTTATCATAGTTTGAATATCTAATGTCCAACTTGTTGCAACTGAATTAAGTCCAGTTGATAGCGTTGATTGACTAGCTGCATATATTGCTGCAAGTAATATACCTGTTACACCTACTGGTAATTGATATGCAATATATGATGCAAAGATTTGGTCTTGTTGTGCTGTTTGAGCAAGATCTGGATTTTGGCCATAGAATACGAATAAACAAGTTCCTATTAAATAGAATACTGTTGCTAAACCTATTGATAATAATCCATTTCCATAAGTCATTTTCTTTAATTCTTTTATATCAGTTGTTGTTGTAAATCTTTGTACTATATCTTGACTTGATACATATGAAGAAAATGTATTAAGTCCAGCTCCAACTAATATTATAAATACACTTGATTTTAATATATTTGGATCAAATAAAACTTCTCCTTCAGCTAAAAACTTTCCACCTTCTGTAAGTGAAGTCATAACTTCTCCAAATCCTCCATCTATCTTACTTATTAAGAAGAATAAAGTACATGTAACTCCAACTATTAAAACCATACCTTGTATAAAGTCTGTCCATAAAACTGATTTTAGTCCACCTGTATATGAATATATAATTGCTATTACACCCATTACTATTATTAATACGTTAACTGATATTCCTGTAAGATCTGCTAAAACTACTGATGGTAAGTACATGATAATAGACATACGTCCTATTTGGTATATGATAAACATTAAAGCACCTATTACTCTAAGCCCTTTAGAGTTATATCTTATTTCTAGGTATTGATAAGCTGTGTCTAAATCTAATCTACTATATAATGGTAAGAAGAACTTTATTGTTAAAGGTACTGCTATAAATATACCTAATTGAGCAAACCATAAAATCCAAGTTCCACCATATGAATTACCTGCTAATGATAAAAATGATATTGGGCTTAAAAGCGTTGCAAATATTGATACTGATGTAACCCACCAAGGTATAGTCCCATCACCTTTAAAGAATTCTTTTCCTTTCATCTCTTTTTTAGAGAATAAAAGCCCTGCAAATAATACTGCTAATAAGTAAATTACTAAAATTCCAAAGTCAATTACTGTAAATCCTTGCATTTTATAAGTCCCCCTTATTAAATATTCACTTTTTATATCAAGAGAAGTATTTATAAAAATACTCCTCTTTTATTTAAATTAAAATCTATACGTTTAATAATTCTTCTTGATTTTGGAAGTATTTACTATACATTTCCTTAGCCTTAGCTCTCATCTCTGGAGTAGGTTCTTTCATAGGTTGTCTACAATATCCTGCTTCAACACCTTGTTCTTCAAGTAATAATTTTATTGTTTGATATAATCCATTCCCTAATATATCAGTTATTAAATCATTTGTTAAATGTTGTATTTCTCTTGCTTCAGATATTTTTTCGGCTTTAGTTAATTCAAATATTTGCTTAGCTCTTACACCATTTACGTTAAATGTTGAACCTATAGCACCATCTACACCTAAAACTGTAGCTGGTAACATCATTTCATCAAAACCAGCATATATTAACTTATCTGGGAATCTCTTTCTCATTCTTTCTAATAAGTAGAAATCTGCTGCTGTAAACTTAACCCCTATTATTTTTTCATTTTCAAATAATTCACCAAATTGATCTAAACTCATGTTTACACCAGTTAAGAATGGTATAGAATATATTATCATTTTATTATCTACTGAATTTATTATTGTATTATAGTAATGTTTGATTTCTTCAAAATCAAATTTGTAGTAAAAAGGTGTAACTGCACTTAATGCATCATATCCTAAATCTGTAGCAAATTTAGCAAGCTCCACAGCTTCTTTTAAGTTTACTGAACCAACTTGTGCTATTAATTTTACTTCATCTTTAACTTCATCTTTAGCTATTTCAAATATTCTTTTTTTCTCATCAGTTGATAACATAAAGTTTTCCCCTGTTGATCCACCAACATAAAGACCATCAATTTTGCAAACATCTATGTTGTGTCTTATTATTTGTCTTAATCCTTTCTCATTTATATTCCCATCCTTATCAAATGATACTAATAGTGCTGAATAAATTCCTTTCATTTTACATTCCCTCCAAATTTTTTTATTTTATGTATACAGCATTATATTAAATAACATCTGTAAACTTCTTTGTAATAAGTTGTTGTTATACAACCGATGAATAAATACTTAAAATAATCATCTTTTAGATATATTTTAAATAATCTATTTTTGAAAGTTTTTTTCTTCTTATACTTATATATTAATATGAAATCATTTTCCTTGCAACATATTTTCATTTTTTTTGTTAATGTTATCTATGATTTATTTGCTTTTGCCTTATATTTTAGTTACGACTCATATAATTAAATAGTGCACCTAACATACCAGCATCATTTTGTCTCTTAGCAAATTCTAATCTTGTATTGTCATATACACTTGGTATTAGATTATTTTTAAGAGCTTCTTCTATTTTTGGTCTTAAAAATTCTTCTTGAGCCATTATTCCTCCTCCTAATATTACAACTTCTGGATTAACAATATAACACACGTTAGCTATACCTATAGCTAGTCCATCTACCATATTATTTATAGCTTCTATACATTCTTTATCATTCTTTTTAGCTTGTTCAAATATTATTTTTCCATTTATTTCGCTTTCATTTATTCCCTTAGCTTTAGCTACTGCTTTTATTAAGCTAGTAGTTGAAGCTAATTCTTGAAAACTTTTTCCATTTATATTTATATATCCAACTTCTCCTGCACTATTACTAAAACCTGATAAAAGCTTATTATTTAAAATCACACATCCACCTATTCCAGTTCCTATAGTCATACAAACAGATGAAGATGCACCTTTACCTGCTCCTAGCCATGTTTCACCTAGCCCTGCACAGTTAACATCATTTTCTACTTCACATCTTATATTAAATTCTTTTTCTATTTCTTTTTTTATTTCCATACCTGTATATCCTGGTATAAGATATTCTAGTGCATAAGTTATTTTTCCTTCTACTGGATCTACCATACCTGCCGTTGATATACATATTCCTTCTATATCATTATTTTCTATATACTTTTTAGATATAATTTTTATCTTTTCTAATATTCCAGTTCCACCTTTTTCTAAGGCTTCTGTATCCATACTATCTTTATGTATAAATTCTCCATTTTCATTAGCTAATCCATACTTTATAGAAGTTCCACCTACATCTATACATATAAATTTCTTCATGATTAATCTCCCTTGTTATTTATATTTAATAATATTTACTGCTTATTTCTTCTAAATCTTTTATATACTCTCTCTTTATCTAAATTTATGGTATATTCTATATGGAAATCAATTAAAAGGAGAGTAAAAAACTACTCTCCTCTTATATTCTGTCTCATACAAAATATTATATTATTATTTTATAAAATAGCATTTACAAACTTTTCTGTTATTAATTGTGGTCTAGTTATTGCAGAACCAACAACAGCTGAGTAAACACCTGTATTGTAAGAATCTACTAAATCTTTAGGCGTATTTATTCTGCCTTCAGCTATAACTGGTATTGGTAAATCTTTTACTAATTTTTTCATTAATTCAAAATCTGGACCTTCTTGCTTTTTAGTATACTCAGTATAACCTGATAGTGTTGTTGATACACAGTCAGCTCCATATTCATAAGCTTTTATTCCTTCTTCATAATTTGATATATCAGCCATAACTAAAATATTTTTTGATTTTATATAAGAAATTAAATCTTTTAAAGATTCATTATTTGGTCTTTTTCTATCTGTAGCGTCAAGTGCTATCATTTCACAACCTGAACTTAATAAATCATCTACCTCTTTTTTAGTTGCTGTTATGTAAATTTGAGAGTCATCATAATTTCTTTTTATAAGTCCTATTACGGGTAAATTTGTAACCCTCTTGATTTCTATTATGTCTTCAACACCTTGTGCTCTAATTGCAACAGCTCCACCTTCTTTAGCTGCTTTTGCCATTCTACCCATTATAAATGAGCTATGAAGTGGTTCATCTTCTAGAGCTTGGCAAGATACTATTAATTTTCCCTTTACTATATCTAACATTATCCCACTCATTTCTTTTGAAAGTTTTTTTCTTTTCTTATAATTTAATAATAGCATGCAATCATTTTCCTTGCAATATTTTTTAATTATTTTTATTGTTTTTAATATCCTTTAGGTAAGTATAGTTCTTTATTTTATATATATCATTTTCTTTTACCATTTTTTCAACTTTTTCATGTTATTGAATCAATATTAATTCTGCCTACATATTATCTAAAAATCCTTCTTCATATTCTTTATAGTATATCTTTATAATGTATTTTTACATATTAAATATACTTTTTAATTAATGTTTATTGATAAAAAATAATATCTATAATATTCTTATATTTAAGGGGTGATTATTATGAATAAACTTGAAAACAATAATTTAATAATAGAATCAAATATTTCTGGCGCTGAATTAACTAGAATATATTCAAAAAAGTTTAATAAAGAAATTTTATGGAAAGGAGATCCTAAATTTTGGGGTAGACATTCTCCTATATTGTTTCCTATAGTCGGCAGATTAAAAGATAACGAAACTATTATAGAAGATAAATTATATAATATGAGTCAACATGGATTTGCTAGAGATATGGAATTTAAAATCGTAGACAATGATAATAAATCTATAACTTACAAATTAGTTTCTTCTGAAAATACTAAATCTTATTATCCTTATAGCTTTGAGTTGATTATAAAATACATATTATTAGATAATGGTGTTAATATTAATTGGATAGTAAATAATATAGACTCAAAAGATATTTATTTTTCAATAGGAGCACATCCTGCATTTAACATTGATTTAGATGAAAATAGTGATTTATCTAATTATTATTTAGAATTTATAACCAAAGATAATGTTAGTAATATATATTTAGATGGTCCTTATAGTAGTAAAATTGTGAGTGTAAATAGTTTAAATACTATTTATTTATCTCCTGAATTATTTGAAAATGACGCTTTAATTTATACTAATGTAGATGGTATAAATGTAAAATCAAAAAAAGAAAATCATTACATAAATGTATCTTTTAATAGCTTCCCATTAGTTGGTATTTGGTCTCCTTATTATAAAGATACTAACTCAATTGCTCCATTTATATGTGTAGAGCCTTGGTATGGACTAGCTGACAACGTGAATTCTGATAAAATTTATAAAAATAAAAATTATATTAATAAATTATCTATAGGAGAAAGTTTCAATGTTTCTTATAGCATAAATATTAAAGAGTAAGATTAATCTTACTCTTTAATACTAATTATCAAAATCTACATGTATTTTTCCTTGAGGAGTATTTATATCTATGTAAGATAAATTAAAGCTATCATCCATAACATCTATTTGATATTCAAAGAATACATCATCTTCTTTCTTTGACATAAATATATAACTCCCATTTTCTTTTTCTTCTATCTCATCGAATATTTCCCAGTAAATATCTTTACCATTTACTGAACCTTTATATCCTGATGATTTTATTTTTTCTTCTATAGCCTTGTATAATTCTTCCATATTTTAACCTTCTTTCTATTTGTCATATATGTTATTATATACCCAAAACATATTTATTTACAATTAACTTTTATTGTATAAAATGTATGTATTATTTAAATACAATATACTTTATAATTTTCATCTTGATTATATATTATTATAATAAAAAAGCTTCTATTGATAATTATTATCTATAGAAGCTTTTTTATTATTTATTTATATTTTTATATAGCCAAATACAATCATATGGCTTTAATGTGATTTCATTATTATCTAAATCAACTTCTAAACTTTCACCTAAGTTTATAAATATTCCATTTAATTCATATTTTCTTATATTCTCTAAATTTATAACTTGATGATATTCACTAAAGTTTCCTAAAACTAATAACTCTTCATCTTTATTTCTCTTAAAAAACGCAAAAATACTATTGTTATTAGTATTTATTACATTGCTAATAATATCAGATCTAAATATATCATAATTATTTCTTATTTCTATAAATTTTTTGATATTATTAAATATATTCCCTTCAATTCTAGTTATATCATTTCTATTTTTAGCTCTATCCCAATTGAATGCTGGTCTATGTAACCATCTACTATCATGTTTCTTATTATGATCTGATATATACCAGTAATCATTTAATTGACCTATTTCATCTCCACTATATAACATAGGTATGCCACTATATGCTAGTACTACACTATTTAATAAAATAATTCTTCTTTGAGATAAGTAAATTTCATGTAAATTACATTCTTCTAAGGCTTTTTCAAGTCCACACAATGATGCTAAAGTACCTGAAGTTCTTTTAAAATTATCAATCTCATATATCTGTCCCTTAGCAAAACTTCCTTGGAAATTACCACTGTAAAAATCTATTATAAATTGTTTGTGTGCAACTGGACTAAATCCAAATTGTTTTATAATTTCATCATTAAATTCCCAATTAATATTATTATTACAACGAGAATAATTTATATATGATGATTCTTGTAACTTATTTATAGATTGTTTTAAATGTTCTGTCATTATACGAACATCCCTAGTAGCTAAAGAATTCCATAAAAGTACCATCAGGGAATTATTATCGATTATACTAAATTTATCACCTCTTAATATGACTGATGGACATACTATTTTAGTTATAATTTTACAAATCTTAACTACTAAAGATTTTTCTCCTATATTTAAGATTTCAATTCCTCTATTAAAAATATGTAATATATTATTTATTATTTCATTAAATAACAATGGATTTTTCAAACTTTGTTCTTCACTTTGTGTATTAATCATATAAAAATCTACACCAACACTTATCTTTTCTTTTCTAAACATATCTATAATTTTTTCTAATTGTCCATATTCTTCATTATCTTTGCTATTTAGTGTATTATTAAATTCCATTATATGTAAATATGTTATATTAAGTTCTTTTATATAATCTATTTTTGATTTTAACCCCTTTAAATCTTTACAAAATAAGTCTAAATATATTGTATATCCTATTTTATCTTCTCTTAAAAACCAAGAACTATCTTCTTCTTGATTTAAAAGATTTTTCCATTATATTTAATAATTCATCATAGTATTGTTCATAATTATCATAATCACCATACATATATTGATAAAGATTTTTTAAATCATTTCCGTATACTTGCAATCTTTCATTATATTCTTTAAGATTTTTTTGATTTTTACTTTTCTCGGCTATCCTTTCCATATTCATCCCCCTACTATCCAAATATAGTAAATGTTATTATCAAACATTACCAATTAAATATTTATATCTATTAAATTTTACTAAATTAAAATATATCCTTTATTTTTTGTCAAAAATTTTAAATTTAATAGTATGTAAATTTAATTTAACTATAAAAAATTTATATATATAAATTTACATATTTATTACCCTCAGCTATTGATTTTTTCTATATTTAATAGTATATATAACTTAATACTTAAACCTATTATTATTACCTAATACTAATTTATTGTTTACAAGTTTGCGATATTCTGTTAAATTATAAAAAGGAATTTTTATTATAAATTTTTATTTAGGAGATTGAAGTTATGAAAAAGAAACATATAAGCTTGATATCACTTTTACTAGTTCTATTATCATCAATATTTATAGGGTATAACTCTCTTTACCCTTCTAGTCCAAATTATGATGATAATACCAAAGTAAAAGTAAACAATCAAATAAACCATATTAAAGAAATAGCTAAAGAGCCTCATTCTATATTTGATAATAAAGGTCACGAAAAAGTTAAAAATTATATTTTAGATGAATTAAAAAAACTAGGTGTTGAATCTAAAACTTACAAATACAATGATGTTTATGTTAAGAGAACAAACACTAAAGAAAATTTAGAAAATATATATGCAGAAATTAAAGGTAAAAATGATTCATATATTATGCTTGTAACTCATTATGATAGTTCTCATGCTAAAAAAGAGCGTTATGCAGAAAAAGATGGATCATATGGTGCTGCTGATGCAGGGTATGGACTGTCTACTATACTTGATACAATAAGAGCTATAAAAGAAAATAATGTTCCTCTAAAAAATGGTATAAAAATACTAATAACAGATGGGGAAGAATATGGTCTTTTAGGAGCTAAAGAAGCTGTTAAAGAAAAAGAGATTTTTGAAAATGTAAATTATTTAATAAACTTAGAAGCTAGAGGTACTGATGGTCCCGCTATAATGTTTGAGACTAGCCCTAATAATTCAAAAGTTCTTGATTTATATTCAAAGTCTGATAAGCCATTTTCTTATTCTATAACACCAGAAATATATAGATTACTACCTAATAGTACTGATTTTACAGTATTTTTAGATAATAATATTACTGGAATTAATATTAGTGTCTTAGATGGAATGGAACATTATCATACTCCAGATGACAATGTTGAAAATATAAATGAAAAATCACTTCAACATTATGGTGATCAAGTTTTACCTATAGTTACTGAATTTGTTACAAATGAAAAATTTGCAACTAAAGAATCACTTGCTTCAGATAATGATTCAATATTTTTCATATTAGGTAATGTATTTGTAAAATATTCTAAATCAATAAATTATTTTTTACTTTTACTAATTTTAGCTTCTATAATTTTCTTATTTAGAAAGTTTGAAATTAAAAATATAGGTAGAGTATTTAAGTACACTTTATTAAATACATTATTTACGGCTTTTGTTATGATTGTATCTTTTATAATAACGAATATAGCAGCTTCAATTAATGGTCGTAACTTTAAAATGACTTATCTTCCTCTTATAAAGCATGAGGATATTATAATATTGACTGTAATATGTTTATCTTTAATAGGATATATTTTACTTATAAGTAAGTTTAGTAAAAAATTTAAAGAGCAAAATGAATTTATATTAGGATCTTTAATATTATTATTTATACTATCAGCTGTTATTACAATAGTACTACCTGGAGCAAGTTATTTATTTGTATTCCCATCAGTATTAATAAGTATTTTCACTACTATTAATACTTTAATTAAAAATAATAATATATCATATGTTCTATTACTTCCTATTGCTTTAATAAATATACTTTATGTCCCAACAGTATATTTATTTAACTGTGCATTAACATTAGGTGCATTAAGTGTAAATATGTTCTTTGTTATGATAGCTATAATATCAATAGTATCATGCATTGTTCAAATTAAAGGTATATTAGAATATAATGCTAAATAAAATGTAAATCTTTTAAATATATAAAAATAAAAGATCTAAAGTTAAATTATATAATTTAACTTTAGATCTTTTTATTTTAACATATTTTATTTCCACAGCATACACAATAATTAGAATCTAAGTCTATTTTAGTTTCACAAAGTTCACATATTTTAAATTCTTCATATTCTTCATGTTGTAAATTAGCTCCACATTCAGCACAAAATTTATCTTTTTTATTTGCTACATTTCCACACTCGCAAAAAATACCTCTTTTTTCTTCTTCAAGTTTTTCTATTTCAATACTTTCATCGTAAATAATCTTATCTAATATTACTAATTCTTTAGCTAACTCAGAAAAACTTTCATCTTCTATTTCCTTATTTCTTATTTTTTGGTATAAAATCATTCCCATTTCCAATAGGATATTACTTTTCTTTACTTGTGCTTCATTTTTATTTATTTCATTCATAATACTACCTCTCCATATTATTCTTTCGTATATAATTTATATCCTAATGCTGATACTAAACAACTATATAAAAATGATAATGTTATTGTTATAAATAAATTGCTTCCCATATATATTGATGACTTATACGAATTCATCTGTATTAAAGATATGTTTCCATCTACATTTATACTACTGAATGATGCTAATATTCCCATAGATATTGCATAAAATAAACTAAAAATTATTATTGGTTTTATATTATTTTCTTTATATCTATGCTTTATGCTACATCCCATTATTAATAATATAATAAATGATATAGCCATCATTGAATATAATATTAATTTTGTATTAAAGAATAACCCTGAACTTGTCATGCTAAGTACCGATATTATTTGCTTATTTAATATAACTGGTATAAAGTTTGCAAATGACCAAATATATGAACTTACTTGACTTAATATAATACTTAAACTTATTGTATCAGAATACCCATATATTCCTAGTTCAGATAAAAAACTAACATCAGATAAAACTAATATAAACATCATTATAAAAACTATAAAATACCCTATTAAAACCGTATTTACAGCTTTTTTTAATAAATAAAAATAATTATTTTCTTTTTTATGTTCTTTATTAAAACCAATCCAGTATGTACTTAAAAATCCAATTAAAAATCCATTAAATAATACACTTAAGTAGCTATACCTAATATTTAATGACATACCATATTGTAGCATATCATTAGAACTTAACCTTAAATTACTTATTAAGTTTATAAATAATAACATTACAGAATAAGACAAAGCAACTGCTATAGAGTCTATAAATAATCCTTTTGAGTCTTTACGTTCTTTTCTCATAAATATCATATTTGATATAAGTAAAGATACTATTGGAACTATAAGAATTGCTAACAACCCTAATCTGATATTAATTAGTCCAGATCCTAACATGGATGAAGTATATCCATGTAAATTACCTAAATTAAACGCTAAAATTATATGCATTGGATTTATTATAGCACCTAGTTGTGATTTACCTATACTCATAAAAAATTTAATAACTAATGATACTACTAAAAGAATTAATATTGACACTAATGATGTAAAAATTACTTTTTTCTTATCTACAATATTTAAAATATTATTAATATTTTTTATAAGTTCAGTTTTGTTATTTAACCTTTCTTCATTTTCTGTTCTTTTTACTTTGTATAAAATCTCTCCACAGTTTTTACAGTAATTGTAACTTTGCTCATTTTCAAAATTACAATTATTACAATTATTATTTTCTATTTTTTCTAAGTTTAAATTATTTAAATTACTTTTATTTAATATATTTCCATCTTCTTTAGAATAATTTTTATACTTTATAAAATTAGAATCTAAATTATCCATATTATAAGATGATAATTTTAATATAATTATACATTTATACTTTATTTTCAAGTATACTATAAAACTCTAGTTTTTAGCTAGAGTCTATAATCAATTATTCCTTTTTCTAAATTATATAAATTATTAAATCCAGATATAGATAATAAATTACAAGCTGTTATACTCCTATGCCCACTTCTACAATATACAACTACTTTTTTATCTTTATATTCTTCTAAATCATCTACTTCATATAATAAATCTTGTAGCGGTATATTTATAGCATTATCTATCTTACATTCTTCATACTCTTCTTTAGTTCTTATATCTAATAATAATATATCTTCTTTGTTATTTAATACTTTTTTTAATTCGTCAGTAGTTATATTTTTAAAATTCATAATTATCACCTCTTATATTAATCTTATACCCAAATTAATTTATATAAAATCAATCTATCTTAATAACAATTTAATTTGAAATATATTATTTAAGTATTTTAATATCTTAATGAAAATATTTCATCTAAAGTCATATTTAATATACATGGCTTATCAAATTCCCATGTTCCATCATAAGCAAGTTCATCACCTATATAAAATGCTCCTTGTCCATGTCTTTTACCATGTGCAAATTCTCCTATATATTTTTTTCCATCTGGCCAAATATATGTCCCTTTTCCATGAACTAAATTATTTTTCCATTTTCCATCATATATTAGATTACCTTCAGAGTCATAACAAACTCCCATACCTTCCATTTTATTATTTTTAAATTCACCTATATATATACTACTTTCACTCCATTTATAGATTCCTTTTCCATTTTTTTGACCGTACATCCAGTTACCTATATACTCATCTTTACTTTTATATATCATTTTACCTATTCCGCTCATATTATCATCTTTAAATTCTCCAATGTATACATTTTCACTTTTAAATATACACATTCCATATCCATTTTTTATATTATTTTCAAAATTACCTATATATTCAATACCTTCTATAAAAGTGTATACACCCTGTCCTTGCATACTTCCTTTTATAATCTTTCCTATATATACATCTCCATTTGAAAAATTATATATTTTATTATTTTCTTTTTTATAATTACCAAATTCTTTATCTATGTTATTTTCTTCTAATGCCAGTACTTCTTCTTTAGTTGCAATTTTATTTCGTCTTAAAACTTTTTTTTTCATCTTTTTTATATTTTTAATTTCTTTATTAATTTCATTTATAACGCTTAGATATTCATTGTATATATCAATATATTCTTTAGAAACTTTCATACTATATTTCTCCTATCTACTTGCTCCACTATTATTGCTAGTTTTATTATATATTAAATTATATATATATTTCTACATTCATTAGAAAAACTCTTTTTAAAACGACAAAATATATTTTATTTCCTTAAATAAATCTAAACAAAAAAGAGAATATGTAATTTTACATATTCTCTTTTTTGTTTAGAACTTATCCGCATCATTAAATAGCTTAGATTTCCAATCTAATATACTATAAATTATACAACTATATTTTAATTTCCAAATACATTTATGTACAAGGAATACAGACAAGATATACTCTAGAGTTTAGAGAGTTTTCACTCTCTAATATATATTATAGTTAACTTTATAACTTATATACATAAATTATAAAGCTTTTTCTTTAAATCCTCTTCCTTTAACTTCATTAACATCATTAACTGATATAAATGATTTTTTATCATATTTTAATGATATATCTTTTATCTTAGGAATTTCACTTGAAGAAACTATACAATATATTAATTTCTTTTTCTCATGAGTATAAGCACCCTCAGCATCTAAAAAAGTTACTCCTCTATTAAGTTCTGTCATTATATCTTTTGCTATAGATTCACTTTCTCTTGATATAACCATTACAGATTTTTGATTATTCATTGCATCTTTTACAAAGCTCATTACTGTAGAACTTATATACATACCTATTAGAGTATATAATGCTAATTCCATTCCAAATAAAGCACTTCCTGCCGTAACTATTATTATATTTATAGCTAGTAGGGTATCTTTCATAGAAATATTTATTTTCATCTTTAAAATAGCTGCAATTATATCAGTTCCACCTTGAGATGTTTTTGTTTTAAAAACAATACCAGTTCCTATTCCTGAAAGTATCCCTCCATAAACACTTTGAAGAAGTATATCGTTTACTGGTATAAAATTACCAATATTTTGAGTTATACCTAATAAAATAGAAAATAATACCATATTTATTAAGCTTGTTATACAAAATTCTTTTTCTAAGTATATAAATCCTATTATAAATATAGGTATATTTATAACAAATGTTAATACCCCCATATTTATATCTGTTAAATAGTTTATAGCTGCTGATGCACCTGCTACTCCTCCACTCAATAAGTGAGCAGGTCTTAAAAAACCGTTAACCCCTATACAATTTATTGTCATACCTATTATTATCGCAAGGTACCTTAAGATGATGTTGTCTTCTAGGGCGGTATTAACTTTACTCATTTCTTTCTCCCTTCAATTATTTTTATGCACTTT
>CALESE010000049.1 GCA_937907205.1 uncultured Romboutsia sp.
AGTATTTTACAAGTCTTTTTTACTTGTGTCTACTTTAAGGGGCTCAGTTCATATAGTTTAATCTCTTTTTTATTATATCTTTACTATATTAATATAACTTTAAAAATATATATTGACCAAATTAGGACTATAATGATAATATGGCTAATTATTATAATATTTATTTCAAATAAGGAGGTACTTAACTTTGGGTGTGTCTTTTTTAAAAGAATTTGGATATGAAATAATTATTACAACTATATATTTAATAAACTTTTTTGCAATACTAAACCTTTTATTTAGAGAAAAACGTGGAACAGAAACAACTGTTGCTTGGGTTATGATTTTAGTAATAATACCTGCATTTGGGTGTATCTTGTATCTATTAGTTGGACGAGGTGTGGCAAAAGATAATATGTTTAAAATTAAGGAAGCAGAAGATAAGATTATCAAAAAAAATATATTGGATACTCATGTTAGACTTAAGTACGGCGATAAATTAGATCCAAATATTATAGAACATAAAGATATGATTTATGCATTAGCTAACTCAAATGATGCTAACTTCACTACTAATAATGATATAGATATTTACTCAGAGTGCAACGGATTTTTTGATTCACTTTTAGAAGAACTTAAAAAAGCTAAAAAATATATAAATATACAGTTTTATATATTTAAAGATGATGAAATTGGAAATAAAATAATCGACATATTATTAGATAAATCTAAAGAGGGTGTTGAGGTAAGACTATTATATGATGCAGTTGGAAGTAGACTATTTAGTGATAAATCTATACAAAAACTAAAAAATTCAGGTATCAAAACTGGTGCTTTCTTCCCTTCTTTTATGAAAATTATAAATTTTAATTTAAATTATAGAAATCACCGTAAAATAGTAGTTATAGACGGTGAAACAGGTTTTATCGGAGGTAATAACATAGGTGATGAATATCTAGGTAAAGACCCTAGGTTTGGAAATTGGAGAGATACTCATTTAAAACTTACAGGTGATTGTGTAAGAGATTTAAATATAAGATTCATCCTTGACTGGAGATATACCACTAAAGAAGATTTAGATTTAAATAAATACTTTAATGAAAAAATATTATCTATAAGAAAAAAATCTAATAAAAATATCGGTATACAAATTGTATCTAGTGGTCCTGATATAACTGATTTAGATGAAATAAAGTATGGTTATATTAAAATGATACAAAAAGCTAAAAAATATGTATATATACAAAGTCCTTATTTCATATTAGATAGTACGTTATTAGAGACTTTAAAAATAGCTTGTTTATCTGGTGTGGATGTAAGAATCATGATACCATCAAAACCAGATCATCCATTTGTATATTGGGCATCTTGTTCATATGCAGGAGAATTATTAAAGTTTGGAGCTAAGCTTTATAATTATGATGAAAATTCATTTTTACATGCAAAAACAATAGTAATTGATGATGCTATATGCTCTATTGGTACTGCTAATATGGATATAAGAAGTTTTGCATTAAATTTTGAAGTTAATGCATTTATATACTCTTCTGAAATAGCTAAAAAACAAAGATTGATATTTGCTAATGATATTTTAAATTCTAAAGAGATAACTAGTGAACTATATAACTCTAGATCAACTTCCATTAGAATTAAAGAATCTATATCAAGACTTTTATCTCCAGTTTTATAAAATATGCAAATTAAAATATAAAAATACAATAAGAGGCTAAGAAGTAATAAATATTTCTTAGCCTTTTATTGTATTTACTATAAGTTTCATTACTTTCTATAATATTTTTGTTTATCATAGAATTATAAGGTTATATATTATAATATTTTAAATAATTATTTACAAGGAGGACTTATATGTGTGACTTTTTATCATGCAACAATATATTAATTAAACAACTAGATGAGTTCATTGACTCTGTTGAAAATAAAGATAATGCTTTAATTGAAGTATTACATTATGCGCAAGGTTTATTTGGCTATCTTCCAAAGGAAATCCAACTTTATATAGCTAAAACTTTAGATATTCCACCATATAAAGTTTATGGAGTTGTAAGTTTCTATACTTACTTCACTACTGAACCTATAGGAAAATATAAAATAAGTGTATGCTTAGGAAAAGCATGCTTTGTAAAAGGCTCCGATAAAATACTTGAAGAATTTGAAAAAGAGCTTGGTATAAAAGTTGGTCAAAGTACCAAGGATTTAAAATTTAGCCTTGAAGGCTTGAGATGTGCTGGGGCTTGTGGTCTAGCTCCTGTAGTTACTATTAACGGAAAAGTTCACGGTAAAGTGAAACCAGAAGATGTTAAAGATATTATAAATTATTATAAAAATTTAGATTAATATTATTAAAGAGCGATTTTATGAATAAAATAGAGTATTCTAAAGATAATTTATCTAAATCTATAATTAAAAACTATAATAAAAATATTTGCATAAACATTATTTTAATAAAAGTAATACTTATGAAATTTAAAACTTGGGATATAATCATAAATAAATATTAATCCACTAATAAACATCTATTTAATAAAAAAATAAGGATTGAATTCTCAATCCTTATTTTTTATTTAGATTCTATTAAACTTGATAACTTTTTTGTAAATTCTTGAGCTGCATCATATCCCATTCCTTTTTGTCTATAGTTCATTGCTGCAACTTCTATTATCATTGCTATATTTCTACCTGGCTTAACTGGAACTACTAGTCTTTCAACTTGTATTCCAAGTATTTCCTCATAAGATTTATCTAGACCTAATCTATCATAATATTTACTTTCATTCCAACCTTCTAGATATATTACTATATCTATGGCCTTAGAGTTTTTAACTGCCCCTACTCCATATAAACTTCTAACATCTATTATACCTATACCTCTTATTTCTAAGAAATGTCTAAGTAACTCAGGTGATTGTCCTGAAAGAATACTTTCATCTAATTTTCTTATTTCAACTGCATCATCAGCAACTAATCTATGCCCTCTTTGAATTAATTCAAGTGCTGTTTCTGATTTACCTATGCTACTTTCACCTTTTATTAATACTCCTATACCATATACATCCACTAAAACCCCATGAATGGTTGTGTTCGGTGCTAACCTATCATCTAAGTAATTAGATAGTTTATTTATAAGTCTTGTTGTATTTCTTTTTGTACTTAATACTACTCTATTATATTTCTTAGCATATTTTATAACATCTTCTTTTACTTCTAAATCTCTTGAAACTATTAAAGCTGGTATTTCATATGAGAAAAATTTATCTAGTATATTTTCTCTTGTATCATTGTCTATATTACCAAAGAATGTATACTCAGACCTACCTACAATTTGTATTCTGTCATAAGCAAAATATTCAAAATAGCCAGCAAATTGAAGTCCTGGTCTATTTATATCTTGAGAATAAACAAAATAATCTTTATCTTTAGGCATATGAACTATTTCTAAGTTTAAATCCTTAGCAATATCCTTTATTGATACCTTATCAACTAACTTCATACTTTTTTATCCCTTTCTAAAAAAATTATAAACACTTTCAGATGAAGACTTATTCATTCCTTCTACTTCTAATATTTCCTCAAAAGTAGCCTTTTTTATAGCTTCAATATCTTTAAAGTGATTTAATAAAGCTTTTTTTCGCTTTTCACCTATACCTTGTATATCATCTAATACAGATTTTGTCAAAGATTTATTCCTCAAACTTCTATGGTAGGTTATAGCATAGTTATGAACTTCTTCTTGTATGCTTGCAACAAATCTATACAAATTAGTTGTTTTATCTAGTTCTATCTCCTTTTCCTGGGAAATAAGTCCCTTAGTTCTATGTTTATCGTCCTTATACATCCCCCATAGAGGAATTTCTACATTATATTTATCTAGAACTTTTTTTACTGCACTTACCTGACCTTTTCCTCCATCTAAAAGCATTAAATCTGGAAAATTACCATACTTAAGCCTTCTTTCTACTATCTCAGCCATAGAGTCATAGTCATTTGGTCCAATTACAGTTTTTATTTTATATCTTCTATACTCTTTTTTATCCTTTTTCCCGTTAGTAAAAACAACCATCGATCCTATGGAATCTACACCTTGTATATTGGAAATATCAAAAGATTCAATTCTCTTAGGCATTGCTTCTAAGTTTAAAATTTGTTTTAACTCTTCCAATGCTCCTATACTTTTCTCATATTTTCTTTTATTCATATCTGAAAATTTTTCTAAATACTCAACAGCATTTTTATATACCATATCAACTAAGTTTTTCTTTTCTCCTTTTTGTGGAACCCTTATAGTTACTCTTTGTCCTTTCTTAGCTGATAACCATTCTTCTAGTATAAAACTATCTTCTATCTCATCTTCGATTATTAGTTCTTTTGGTATATATTCTTGTTCCATATAAAATTGCTTAACAAAAGAACCTAATATTGATGCTCTAGAACTATCCATAACTCCTTCAAGCATAAAATGTTCCCTTCCTACAATTTTACCATTTCTAACAAAGAATACTTGAACGCAAGCTTCATCATTTGCTCTAGCCATAGCTATTATATCTTGATTTACATCTACTGAAGTTGCATCAATTTTTTGGTTTTGCATCATATCTTCTAAACTTTTTATTTTGTCTCTATACATAGCTGCATCTTCAAAATTAAAATCCATAGCACACTTATTCATCTTCTCTTTTAATAATTCAATTAATTTTTCTTCTTTGCCTGATAAAAATAATATTATTTCTTCTATCATTTTGTTATATTCGTCTTTTGATGCATTGCCTGTACATGGTCCTGTACATTTTTTTATATGAAGATTTAAACATGGCCTTACTTTATTTTTTGTAGCTTTATCTATATCAATATTGCAAGTTCTTATTGGATAAGTATTTCTTATTATTTCTAAAGTATCATTTACTGCTGTTGTATTTGTATACGGACCAAAATATTTAGCCTTATCTTTTAGTACTTTTCTTACCTTTAAAACTCTAGGGTAATCTTCATTTGTTGTTACTTTTATATATGGATATGTTTTATCGTCTCTAAGTAATACATTGTACTTAGGTCTATACTGCTTTATAAGATTACATTCTAGTATTAATGCTTCAAGTTCTGAGTCTGTAATTATATATTCAAATTTAGCAATATTCTTAACCATTGATTTTACTTTAGATGGATGATTTTTAGATGATTGAAAATATTGTCTTACTCTATTTTTTAAAGATAATGCTTTTCCAACATATATGATATTGTCAAAACTATCTTTCATTAAATAAACTCCAGGTTCTGCTGGTAATTGCTTTAAATGTTCTTGTATATCAAACAATTTTATTCCTCCAACTTTTAAGTCTTATATTAAAATTATACCCAAAAGCTATTTACAAATAAATATTATTTAAAGTAAGACAAAAGAACTGAAGATTAACCTCAGTTCTTTTATTATTTAGATGTACCTTTTTCATTTACTCTTGTTAATGGTTACATAATATTTGATAGTATTAATGGAAATCACCAGTTATTTCTAAGTATTCCCTAACTTCATTCAAAATACTTTTTTAAGAATTGTCCTGTATATGACCCTTCAACCTTAGATACATCTCTAGGAGTTCCCGTAGCTACTATTTGTCCACCTTTATCTCCACCTTCAGGACCTAAATCTATTATATAATCACATGTTTTTATTACATCTAGATTATGTTCTATGACTATTATAGAGTTACCTGTATCAGCTAACCTTTGTAATACATGTATTAACTTATCTACATCAGCCATATGAAGACCTGTTGTAGGCTCATCTAATATATATAATGTTTTTCCAGTAGGTCTTTTGCTAAGTTCCGTTGCAAGTTTAATTCTTTGAGCTTCTCCTCCAGACAATTGAGTTGAAGGTTGTCCTAATTTTATATATGAAAGACCTACATCAATTAATGTTTCTAGCTTTCTTTTTATATTAGGTATATTTTCAAAAAACTTAAGAGCTTCTTCTACATTCATATCAAGTACATCTGCTATTGTTTTGTCTTTATACTTAACTTGTAGAGTTTCTCTATTATATCTTTCACCTTTACATACTTCGCAAGGTACATACACATCAGGTAAGAAGTGCATTTCTATTTTTATTATTCCATCACCTTTACAAGCTTCACATCTTCCACCTTTTACATTAAAACTAAATCTACCTTTTTGATAACCTCTAGCTTTAGCTTCATTTGTTGATGCAAATAAATCTCTTATCATATCAAATACACCTGTATATGTAGCTGGATTTGAACGAGGTGTTCTTCCTATTGGACTTTGGTCTATATTTATTATTTTATCTATATTCTCTATACCTTTAATTTCCTTATGCTTTCCTGGTTTTTCTCTTAGCTTATTTATCTTACCTGCTATACCTTTATATAATATATCATTTATTAGTGTAGATTTACCTGAACCTGATACACCTGTTATACAAGTAAATTTACCTAATGGAAATTTTACAGATAGATTCTTTAAGTTATTTTCAGTTGCTTTAACTATCTCTATAAACTGTCCATTACCCTCTCTACTTTCATCTGGTATAGTTATTTGTTTTTTACCACTTAAATATTGTCCAGTTATAGAATTCTCATCATTTAATATTTCATCTAAAGTTCCTTGTGCAACTATATTTCCACCATGCACTCCAGCACCAGGACCTATATCAACTATATAGTCACATTCTCTCATAGTATCTTCATCATGTTCTACTACTATAAGTGTATTACCTATATCAGTTAAATGTCTTAATGTTTTTATAAGTCTATCATTATCTCTTTGATGAAGTCCTATACTTGGTTCATCTAATACATATAATACACCAACTAAAGCTGAGCCTATTTGAGTTGCAAGTCTTATACGCTGAGCTTCTCCACCTGATAAAGTACCTGCTTTTCTAGATAAATTTAAATAATCTAATCCAACATCCCTTAAAAACGATGCTCTACCCTGTATTTCTTTTAGTATTTCATGTCCTATAAATTTTTGCTTTTCTGTTAAGTTTATATTTTCTATAAAATCTATTAAATCATTAACAGAGAAATCTGTTACATCCATTATATTTTTATTATCAACTAATACAGATAATACTTCTTTTTTAAGTCTTGCCCCTTTACATTTTGGACAAGGAGTCTCTGCCATAAATTCTTCTATTTTTTCTCTAGAATACTCTGAATTAGTTTCTCTGTATCTTCTTTCTAAATTTACTATTACACCTTCAAATGGAGCTTTGTATTCTCGTTTTCCTCCATATTTAGATTCAAATATAAATTCAACCATTACATTATTACTTCCATAAAGAAGTTCCTGTACAAAATCTTCTGGTAAATCTTTAAATGGAGTTTCTATCGATACTCCAAATTTATAAGCTAAACTTTGTACCATTTTACTGTAATAAGTGTCATCATTAACACCTACCGATCCCCAAGCAGCAATAGCTCCTTGTTTTATAGATAATTCTTTATTTGGAATAACTAAATCTGGATCTACTTCCCTACTTTCTCCAAGCCCATTACAAACCTCACATGCTCCAAATGGACTATTGAATGAAAACATTCTCGGAGATAATTCTTCGATTCCTATTCCATGCTCTGGACATGCAAACTTAGTAGAGTAAAGTATCTCATCACCATCTATTATCTGCGCTATAACAAGTCCATCAGATAACTTTATAGCAGTTTCTATAGAGTCAGCTAATCTTGCTTCAATTCCATCTTTTATTATAATTCTATCTACTACAACCTCTATATTATGTTTTTTATTTTTATTTAAATCAATTTCATCTGTTACTTCGTAATTTTCTCCATTAACTCTAATTCTTACGAATCCTTCTTTTTTAATATTATCTATAACTTTTTTATGAGTACCTTTTTGACCTCTTATTACAGGTGATAGTATTTGTAATTTAGTTCTTTCAGGAAATTCCATCATCTTATCTACTATTTCTTGTACAGTCATCTGACTAATCTTTTTACCACATGTTGGACAATGTACTTCTCCTACTCTCGCAAATAATAATCTTAAGTAATCATATATTTCTGTTACAGTACCTACTGTAGAACGAGGATTTTTTGATGTTGTTTTTTGATCTATTGAAATAGCTGGTGACAATCCTTCTATATATTCTACATTTGGCTTTTCCATTTGACCTAAAAATTGTCTAGCATATGCCGATAAACTCTCAACATATCTTCTTTGACCTTCTGCATATATAGTGTCAAAAGCTAATGAAGATTTACCTGAACCTGATAGGCCTGTAAATACTATAAACTTATTTCTTGGAAGTTCTAAGTCTACATTTTTAAGATTATGCTCTTTAGCACCTTTTATTATGATTTTATCTTCCATTTAATCTGCTATCCTTTCTTCTAGTTGCTTAATTTTATCTCTAAGTTCTGCTGCCCTTTCAAATTGTAGGTTTTGAGCAGATTCCATCATTTCTTCTTGTAATTTTATTATATTTTCCTTTATTTCTTCTATATTATCTGTTTCTTTAACTCCATATATTACTTTTTCATCAGCAACAATTGTTGCTTCTATAGTATCTCTTATTCCTTTTTTAATTGTAGTTGGAGTTATATTATGCTCTTTATTGTATAAAGTTTGTATCTCTCTTCTTCTCTTTGTTTCTTCTATTGCACTATTCATAGATCTAGTTATCTTATCAGCATACATTATAACTTTACCCTCTGAATTTCTAGCTGCTCTACCTATTGTCTGTATTAAAGATGTTTCTGAACGTAAGAATCCTTCCTTATCAGCATCAAGTATAGCAACAAGAGATACTTCTGGTATATCTAATCCTTCTCTAAGTAAGTTTATACCCACTAGTACATCAAATTTACCTAATCTTAAATCTCTTATTATTTCAACTCTTTCTAGAGTATCTATATCTGAGTGTAAATATTTAACCTTTATTCCTATTTCTTTTAAATAATTAGTTAAATCTTCACTCATTTTTTTTGTAAGAGTAGTAATTAATACCCTTTCTTGTTTTTCAATTACTTTGTTTATCTCTACTACTAAATCATCTATTTGATTATTTATAGGTCTTACTTCTACGATAGGATCTAATAATCCTGTTGGTCTTATTATTTGCTCTGCTATGGTAGTTGAATGCTCAATTTCATATGGACCTGGTGTTGCCGTTACAAATAATATTTGATTAATATTTTCTTCAAACTCTTCAAAGTTAAGAGGTCTATTGTCATAGGCAGATGGTAATCTAAATCCATTATCTATTAAAGATGCTTTTCTAGATTTATCTCCTGCATACATCCCTCTAACTTGTGGTACTGTAACATGAGATTCATCTATTATTATTAAGTAATCCTTAGGGAAAAAATCCATAAGTGTATAAGGTTTTTCTCCGGGTAATCTTCCTGTTATATGTCTTGAATAATTCTCTATACCTTGACAGAATCCTATCTCTTTTAGCATCTCTATATCATATCTAGTTCTTTGTTCAATTCTTTGAGCTTCTAGTAATTTATCATTTTCTTTAAACTCATTTACTCTTTCTTGAAGTTCTTCTTCTATTGCTAATATTGCACTTTCAACTCTTTCAGGTGTAGTTACATAGTGAGATGCAGGAAATATAACTACATGGTTTCTTGTACCTACAATCTTACCAGTTACATAATCTATTTCTGTTATTCTATCTATTTCATCACCAAAAAATTCAATCCTTATAGCTCTTTCATCATTACTAGCTGGGAATATCTCCAATATATCTCCTCTAACTCTAAAAGTACCACGAGTAAAGTTTATATCATTTCTTTCATATTGTATTTCTATTAACTGCTTTATAATCTCATCTCTATCTTTTTCCATGCCGGGTCTTAAAGATACCATAAGCTTTCTATAATCTTCTGGATCCCCTAAACCATAAATACAAGATACTGAAGATATTATTATTACATCTTTTCTTTCTAATATTGCTGCTGTTGCTGAATGACGTAGCTTATCTATTTCGTCATTTATACTTGCATCTTTTTCTATATAAGTATCACTATGAGCAACATATGCCTCTGGTTGATAATAATCATAGTAACTCACAAAATATTCAACTGCATTGTCAGGAAAAAATTCTTTAAATTCACTATATAATTGCGCTGCTAAAGTTTTATTGTGTGCTAATATCAATGTTGGCATTTTAACTTCTTGTATAATATTAGCCATAGTAAAAGTTTTACCTGATCCTGTAACCCCTAATAATGTTGAATATTTTTCATTATTATTTATAGCACTTACTATAGAGTTAATAGCTTGTGGCTGGTCTCCAGTAGGCTTAAATTCCGACTTTAATTCAAAATCCAAATCTCTCACTCCTTTGTACGAACATTTGTTTCTATACTTATTATATCATATATAATAAATATTTTTTAAAATTTTATTTATATTATAACCTTTTAGATAAATACTTTTTTATATCCGTATATCTTCTATACAAAATACTTATAAAAATTATTTTAAATATTTTACCCAATCTAAATAAATTTGAACATTCTTAATATATAATAAAAAATTCTATTTACTCGATATATATTTTCTTTAAAAATTAATCGTTTAATTATATAAATATTTAATAGTTCATATATTAAGTTTTATTTAACATAAAAATAAAGGCCTCTATGGGGGATAGAGACCTTAAATGGGGGAGATTGAGTAATTCATTTGTTTATATTAAGTTTTACATTATAATTATCTCCTCATTAATAGATTTATATACATTTATTTTTAATTTTTTACTATTAATATATTTAATCATAAAAATATAGACTTCGATTTTAAACATAAAAAAAGATTACGTGGCTACGTCTTA
>CALESE010000050.1 GCA_937907205.1 uncultured Romboutsia sp.
GAAAGCACTTTCTAATACCGCAGCTAATCATGAATATAGAATTGATAATATAGAGAAGTTTATAGAGAAAAAGAATAAGCAACAGGATTGCCAATTGTCTAACTTGACTAATGCTATGCGTGAAATATCTGCTAGACAACATGCACATCACGATGATATAACTATATTGCAGACTGGTGTAAAAGAAAATCGTCGTTCATTAGCTTATCTCAATTTCCGTGTGGATGGTGTTATTAAAGATACTTATACATACTTTAACAACATCAATAAAATTCAAGCTGATTTAGCAGCAGCAATTCAAAAGCATGCAGATGACTTGTCTTATACTTATGATTATATTAAGCGAGCGGCTGAAACTACGCAAGAAAATTGCTATGCTTACACCTCTCATGAGATAGATAACAATTGGGCATACACATATTCGACTTATGCCTATCTTTCCACTTATGTTCATTTTAGTCCTAGAGAATACTGGGGTAGTATAACTACTGGAAATGTTTGGGATTTAGGAGATGATACATTTAATGGAAATAATACTAATCCTGGTGGAACACCTGAAGATAACGAAAATCAATGTAGACCAGGTTGTACATGTGGAAAATAAAATTTAAAATATAACTAGTTATAAATTATGCCAAATACAAGTAATATTGCAAATATGCCTGATTTGAAAAAGCTATTTGTATATGTTAATTTTACTAATGTAGAAGAACAAGGTGCCCTTACACTTACTGCTCTAAAAGGTCAATTAAAGATATCTTCAGAAACTAAGTATCCTGAGCGTGTATTCTATGTGGCTAATGATGGTTCTATCATTACTCATGGTAAAGAATTCGGTATTTCAGATGATCTTAGAGAGAAAATCGATGGTCTTGCAAAAGATTCAGTAGACCTTAAGTCTTCTATAAAGAATCTTACTGGTGTTGATGTACCTGTTGGAGAATCTGCAGAAATTGCACATGATTCTATTATCGGTAAATATGTTGGTAAGGAAATTCTTAAGAATAAGACTATTGTAGCAGCTAAAAAAGATACTGCTGTTACTGTAGACGAATCTGCTGATGGTGCTGGTACTACAACTTATACCATTGGGTTAACTGTAGATGGTAAGACAATTGTAACAAATGGTGGTGCCCTTAAGACAGCTGTAAAGCTTGTTAAGAAGTATTGTGCTGATGAAACACCTACTCCTGATTCTACATTCTATAATCTTAAAACCGATGTTCCTGGTGGTATTTCTGTACATCCAGTTATCTTGTTAACAGATAATGCAGGTGCTATTCTTGATATCGTCGATGGTAATGAGTTTGTTACTGATGGTATGCTTGATAGCGTATCTTATAATGATGCAGAAGGTACTCTTACATTTACTTGGAATACCGATAGTGGTAGAAAAGAAAGCACAACTATTGATATAAAAAAGATTTTCCAGATTGAGGGAATTCATACAACTACTCCTGATTATATTGAAATAAAACAAGAAAAAGCTCCATTTGATGATGGAGGAACCGGTACTGATTCTGACAGTATCTCTAATAAGATGGAGTATCATGTTAGTGCAAAGGTTGATAAGACAGATTTGACTGCTATGTCAACTGTAACATACACTCCTGGTAAACCTGCCGCTGGAACCATTGTTGATGCTCCTCTTACTCCTACTACAGATGCTAATTATGCAGTTAATAAAGATTTCGGTGGAAATACTGATGTAACAAAGGATGTTTCTGGTTTAGCTGATGCCAAGAAAGTTGCTGCTAAGATTCGTGCAATTGATGAAAAGATAGTAGAAGTTGGTAATCAGGCTGTTGCTCGAGAGAAGGCCATTACAACTGGTATTGATGCAAAGATAGCTGACTTACAACGTCAACTTACTGAAGAAGCAACTGCTCGTGGTGATATGGATACTAAGCTTTATGGTGAAGATATTCCTAAAGATGGTCCAAAAAACACCATCAAGAAGAACGCTGATGCAATTGCTATTTTGAATGGTGCTGATACTGTAGTTGGTTCTGTAGATGCTAAGATTAAAGCTCTTAAGGAATCTCTTGATGCCGAAGTAGAATACAAGGATGTAAATAGCCTTGTTAAGGTTGCAGTTTCTCAAGTAAATGGTGTTGTAGTAAATAAAGAAAATGCTGTTATAGTAAAGACTGCTACTCTTACTGCAGGTGTAGATCAAGATGCTGAGTATACACTTGCCAATGCTAGTCCTAGTAATTATACAAAGGCTGGTGGTTATAAAGCTAAGTCTATCGATCAAATTGCAGCGGATGATCCATCACTTGTTACTAACCAAGATGCTTGGATTTATGGCCAGTGTATTAAGACCCAAGCAGTAAATTCTATTGCTTCTGATAATAACCAGTACATCAAGATTGTACGTGAAGATAATAAAACTAAGGTTGCATTTGAACCTTGGGCAGAAATTCATACAATTGGTGAACTTGCTCAAATGGATAGAGCTAATTAGTATATCCGATTAACTAATTTAACATACAAAAGGACAGGACAATCAAGTTCTGTCCTTTTTATTTTTAATAAATGAAACAGTAAGACACCGACAGTAAGACTTACAGATATTTCTATATATGTTAATCTGTTTGGTGTCATTTACAAATTAACATATTTTAAATTCAAATGGCAAAATTATTTAAAGAAACCACTTTTGCTAAATTCAAAGCAGAAGTCACACATGAACCTAATAAGATTTATTTCATTAAAGACAAAGGAATGATGTTTGCAAATGGCACGCTTTATTCTCATAACACAACAGATACTGTTACAACAGGTGGTGTGGTAGAAGTATTAGCACCTACTGTAAATTTGGCAACAAAATCTCAAGTTACTATAACTGGATTTTCTGTACCAGATTATGTAAATATTGATCGTTTTACTTTAATCAATACTAATGATATGAATAACATCATAAAGTTAGGTAATGCCATACAGAAATTTGGTTCATTAACAGAAATAGAACTTCAGAAAGGTGATGCAATTACATTCATAAAGAAAGGTACTATTTGGTGTGTAGAAATAGGTCTTGGTTCTAAAATGTATATTCCTAGTTTAATACCTGAAAATGGTTCTAAGGGTGCTATATGTATTGATTCTACTGGTGCTTCTACTATAGTAAAATACAATAATATGAAGGCTTGGTTTGATACAACAGTACCATTGAATGCAGAAACATTAAATAAAACATTCCCTGATGTTTCTATTGGCTTCCAAGTAGTTTGTTATAATGCTAATCGTATATATGAAAAGACAAATGCTCTTGGTGATTGGATAGCAACTGAAATCAAGAAAGTACCATTAGGAGGTGGTGCTATTTAAATATATTATCATAATATTTATATATGGATTTAATTGGAAATACCATATCTATGGTAAATGGTGCTTTTACTAATAATACACAAGCAACATTAGTAAGAAAACTTACATTCTATGTTACTACTGCTAGAGAATTCTTTCTATTAAATACTCATAATACTCGTAATGGTATAGATAATACATCTAAAGAATTTATCAAATATGACCCTAATGGATATAAATGTTGTGAACAGAATGATTATTTAGAATTAAGGAGTCCTGTACCATTTGAATTAGATATTAATTGGGATGATGATTCTGAAATAGAACATGTAGTAGCTACTAAATCTGGTTCTTTCTATTGTGTAAGATGGTATAGTTATGATAGTGATTATTACAGGAAATATACTGGTAATGGTACAGATGGGCAGAAAGACGAATTGATACCTAGTTGGGCATTTAGAAATCATATATTTCAAGGTACAAAGAAGGAACATGTAGTAACTATGACTTTTACAAAAGGTTATATTGATTGGATACATGCATATTATATTAGATTTGGTAAGTATCCATTGTTAGAAGTACCTGAGTTAACTACAATAGATACATCGGAATGCCCATGTGATGTAATAAATACAGATAGATTCTTATATTGCCCTAATCTGACTACATTAAAATTGAGAGAGTCAATAAGTTCTAAATATGATAAATATCCTGATAGTATTTGGCAACTCACCAAATTAAAGGATCTTTATATTGATTCATTTGTTTCAGATAGAAATGCAGATAATAATGGTATCAGAAATATTGTCAAATTAAAGAATCTTGAAAATCTTACAATAGATGCCGGTGTTGATAGATATATAAAGGAATTCAATGAACTTCCAAATATAAGATATATAAAGATAAGTCAAAGCGGCGATAAAAGTAATGTAAAGACTATATTTTCAAAGGATGGCATAACTAAAATCAATCCAAATTTATATCAACTTAATCCATTATCATGTTGGCAGGATGACACAGATACTGATATGGATATTGTTACAGGTACTTGTTTCAATGAAATAGAAGATTTATCACACATAACACAGCTTCCTACTTTCTATCAAATACCTAAAGGTAAAAAATTTGTAATACCTGAATGGATGGATAGAACATTCAATTTTAGACTTTTAGATTGGAATAAGATATTTGCGCAAGATAGAATAGATGGGAAACCTACTACTATTGATTTAGGTATAGAGTCATTATATGAACATACTAAACAATTTGGTTATAGCCAAAATTATGTAGATGGCCCATATAAAGGAAAAAGAAATCCTTGGTACAATCTTAAATTGTCAGTATATTCACAGCAACAGCCGGCATCTTATCGGCCAACTGGTATTTATCAAGCGCCAATAGGATTTGAGAATAGTGTATCAGATGGCAATCCAACAACCCCAATGGAAATGCTTTATGTACTTGTAAATAATTATAAATGGACTTGTATAATACCACCAAAAATTTCTATCATTACCAATCCTGGTGAAACATTGAAACCTGCTTCTATATCATTAGCGACTATAGAAGATGAAGCAATTAATGATAATACATTAGAATATGTTGAATATAATACTGATGAGAAGAATGAAATAGATGGTAGAATATTACTTATTAAAGATAGTAATGTAATAGATGTAATAGAAGGTGATTTATCCCATACTTCTGTACTTGTACCTAATGATGTTGATATAATTTCATTTAAGACAGAAGATGAAGCTAAAGAATATTGTAATGAAGAAGGATATATATATCCTTCTTCCAAATAAAAATATAAGAATATATTAAATGGCAAATCAACCAATCATACCAGTTCATAAAATATTTAGAATATATGAAACATTAGACCACATAAATATAAAAAAGAAGAGGAATCTTAAGATTCCTCTTCCAATTTCTTTCTCAATTCTTCACATACTTTATGGTTTTCTTCTTTCATCTTCTCAATAGTTTCTGGATTTCCATCAAATGACTCAATTGTCTTTTTCATATCCTTTCTCAAATCCTCATATAAGTCTGGATTAATCTTAGTCCAATTCTTCTTAGGATCCTTCTTTCCAGTATACTCCCAATCATCAAGAATTGTTTGAATGGTATTGATTTTACACATTTCCCATTCATATTCATTCAATTCATCAAACAATTCATCAACTTCAGTATTCAATTTCCACAATGTATCACCTTCAGAATCTGATGGAAACACATCCTTTGGCGTACAAATACAAATCTGGCGAATCTTATTCTTTATTCTATCAATATTATTTGAACATTCTTCTTTTGCTTGTTCAAATTCACTATAAGAAGTGTATTGGCAACCTGGTAGCCAAACTTCTCCTTTATAAGCTTTAATGCAATGATCTACTGACATAGTCCTAATTCTTTAAAATTTTCATTAATTAATTTAGATAAACTAATAAATATTCTATTTTTATTTTTTGTCATTAAAAAATCTTCATCTATAGTATTATAGTTTTCTTTTATAAAAGTTTCATAATAATCAAAATATACTTTAGGTGCCAATTCTTCAAACTTATCTTTACATTTGAAAACAATATTAGTAATCTTCTTGATAGCTTTTGAATATGATAAATTTTGATTAGTTATCTGTAAATACTTAGAAATAAATATATCTTTTATTTCTTTATCATCGGTATTTATGAATTCTATTCCTTTTTCTATAGCTACCCATTCTTGTGAAGTTTTAAATTCTTTTATGGCATCTTTATATTCAATGGGTTTAGATAAGCCTTTATGCTTATAAGAAAGCAATATTGCATGTATTTCTGTCATGAATGCATTCTTTTCTATAGAAGAATACATGTACAACAAATATTTTACAACATTCTCTATAATGTCTTCTATTGTATCAGTATTTGACTTTTTGAATATTAAAATCAATTTGTCATAATTAATTCTATCCCTAACATCATTCATACTTTCTAAGTTTGAAATGAATCTTTTCCAAGATTCATAAGCATGCAATAATTCATGATAGAATATTATACAAAGATCTTTAAAAGACATTTTCTCATCTTTATTTATATTTATAATTACTTCTTTAATATGTCCATCATCAAAATTATCTTTACTTACATAACCAGTAGAATTATGTGATATAGTTATAATAATTTTCTTAAAGAAAATGTTCTTAAATTCAATATCATGGTTTTTTGCATATTTTAAAATATCTTCCTTAGAAAATTCATACCTTTCTTTCAGCCGTTTCTTAAATATCTCAGAAGTCACAATTTTAGATAATAAGTACACTAAATTCACTTGTCCATCATAAGCACCATGTGACTCTAACAATTCATCCACATTATCAAGATTATCTAAATCATTTAGAAACTTATAATTGTCAATAAATTTTTTTGAAAACTTATTTTCTAAAAATTCAACATATTCTCTTAAAGATATATTCATATTCATTAATTGTATAATTGTAAATTTAGCTGAAATCTGTATACAATGCAAATCTCAATCCTTCCTTAGTAATGAAATCATGATACTTAGGTTCAATAGTATTGTTCATGGCATACTTCTTGAACATATTTATTTCTCGCTGATACTCTCTAGTAAAAGGTGTACGATGTTCTGGGTACTGTTCATAATACTCTTTACCAGTGAAAGCACCGCAATCATATTTCAGAATATCACCAATCTCATCCATGAACTCATCCCATGTATATGTGATTCCATTTTCACTAACAATATGTGCATTATTGGATTCAACAAAATTCTTAATGGACTCTAATACAGGTTCATAATACTTCAAGTTATTGGCATCCCAATCAAAGACCCATCCACCAGATCTCTTACCAAGATGGATACGGTTTTTATTGATTTCTTCTTTTACATCAAAAATCTCTGCTTCAATAGCATCAATATTGTAAGGTGTATTATTAATGAGCTCAATAGCCTTCTCAAGATTCTTTGTTACCTTCTTCTTTACCGGAAGTACTGCATAAAAATTTGTTCCCATTTTATTCAAATTATTAAATTCATTATCCTAAATTAACTCGATTTGATGTACCAATCTTGCTTACATAAATTTCAATGTAAGTCATTCTACGGTTAGTACCAAAATCACCACCTTCATCCATGTTGTTGATGTAGACTAATTCATCTTTCATACCATTGATTAAGAACATTTCTCTCAAACTTGAACCAGTCATTACATTGTCATCATATTCTTCTGAATCACCATCCAAAATCATATAACCATTCTTTCTTGTGATATTATCCAAGTAAGTGAAACCTACATAGTCACCACCTTCATCTCCATAGTTTAATGAAATCTTCCATTCATTCAAATTAGAGTTATGTAATATTGAAATGATATCTTTGATTGTGAAACAAGAATCATCTTCTTTAATTACAAAAACCTTATCATAATTCTTGTGATTTACAATCTTAACTTCAAATGAAGTATTATACTTCTCATTAACATTCTCGATATTGCTCTTGATAATTTCAGCTTTTGTCATTGTCATAATCATTATATTTTAACTTACGTAATAAATATAGAACAAAACCTAGAAATTTCAAAATATTATTTTGCATCTAAATATTTTCTTATTTTAGATCCAAAAATTTCCATCTTATTTTTGCTGTAATATCCTAATATTTTATAAAAGGAATACAATCCACTTACAAAAACAAAGAAGATAATGATAGGGATCCATAGTGGAGCAGTTACCCACCACCAAGACCAATCAATAACATTAGTCAACTTAAGTACAAGAAATACTAAAAACAAAACACTTGAAAATGACAATCCACGATTTGATACATTACTATTATTTTCCATTTATTTTATATTTAAATTTATATTAAATGTTCACACAGGGACGTTAAAATTGTTCCAACTGATAGAATATACTTCTAAGTAATATTCCGCTCCCCGTGTGACCCAGGCGCCATCCTAGGGAATTCTGTTAGAAGTGCTTAGCAAGTTCTGTATTTGAAAAAAACATCATATTAATGCATTTAGCCATCCATTCAACTAAACCTTCATTTGATGACTCTTCAAAATACTGACCAGATTCAAGCATAATGTGTACACATTCATGTACAAATGTCTGCTTTATCTGTTCTGGTTTCAATGGCTTATCAGATGGAGTAGTCAATGACAAGTTGATTACTTGTTCTGATAAGTTACATTGGAAATCTTCGTACTTCTTTTGCTTCTTCATATTTTTCTTTGTACTGGTATTCTTTACATTATTGTTCTTTGAAGCTCTGCAAACTTTTTTAAAGATGATTTTTTCATCATCATTAATTACGTCTTTTGCAAACTCAGTATCCATAAAATCTACTACTTTTTTCATAATCATCATTATTAATTATTTACGTAATGAATATAGAAAAAATGCAGGAAATTTCAAAAGAAAAATCCTGCATTTACATTTTATTTTATGATTTATTAGATATTTAAGAATTGTGATTTAAGATTAGGTTCAGAAACTTCTGGTTCTGCTTCTTCTTTTGTCAAATTCTGAGTGTCGCCTTCATCTGCCTCATTGACAACTCCTTCAGATTCTTTGCTCCCACTATTATCTCTCTCGCAAATTCGTCCATCTTCCTTGATAGCCTCCTCTTGGTTGGTTTGTTCTTGTACTTGCTCATTTTCTATCTTATGTTCTGGTTCTGGTTCTAGTTCTGGTTCTGGTTCTAGTTCTGGTTCTGGTTCTGGTTCTGGTTCTGGTTCTAGTTCTGGTTCTGGTTCTGGTTCTAGTTCTGGTTCTAGTTCTGGTTCTTCTTTCTTATCTTCTTTTATTTCTTCGTGCTTTGTAGGTTCTTGCACTTTATTCTCTTCCTTATATAAATAACTTGTCAACATCTCTGTAAGCAAAAGTGCAGAAATTGGGAGAATTCCACCAACGAGATATGTTATAATTACATTACACATCTGGTCAGGCAAGTCTGTCCATATAAATACTGGTTCCTTGAAAAATCTTAGATTTTCCATTGAATTTGAAACAATGTATTTATATGACGAATAAACATTACCAAGGATTTGTACAAGTGTAAAAATTGAAAGTTGCACCCAAGTCATAATTTTCTTTCTCTGATTTGGATTAGTTAGCAAACTAAACAATACTGCTGCTTGTCCAATTTCAAAAGTTATTGCTAACATAACACCTAAAGCTGGAGCATTAGCTAAACTGAAAAATGCAACGGCATGTATACCAGAAACTAAAGCAACACTAAGGTACAATGCCGCAAATAACCCAATATAAATGTACTTTGTTATTTTCTTCTTATTCATTTTCTTATTTTAAATACTAAACATTATAAATATAGTTAAAATCAATAAATGTTTCATTTATTTTATTTGTCTTTAATAAGTTCACTCTTATTGTTATCAAAAACCATATCTTTTTCTTCAATTTCCAACTTTATCTTATCATCCATATATTTTACAATATTGCTAGATTTTGTTCTCTTGAAGATATCCCATAAGTCATATAGCAATCCATCATCTGATGTATTTGCAACATCAAACTCTGACCAATCTACAATGAATTTGAGATTTTCTAATGCATACTTCTTTAGGTTATCTTGTTCTCCTTTAAAGTTGTCATCTAATGATTTGTCAAATTCAAATGTACAATGCAATTCATCTTTTGCATCTTCTTTCTTTTCAAATTCAAATCTAGCATCTATGATATTATCAGCATTAGCACCAAAATATTCTTTAGCTAAATCATCATCAGATGGCATGCTTTCAAGAAGCAAATCAGATATATATTGATTGATGTCATCATCAGTATAGTCTTCCGGTACTTCTATCACAAAAATACCCTTTCTGTTTTCTGGATCTTTCACCTTCCAACTAGCTTCAAAGTCATTCAATCTGATTGTCTGATCTCTATCCTCATTTAGTACAAAAGGAGAGTTCGTTGCCAAGCTCTCCTTCATATATTCTACTAATTGTTTCATAAACAATATTTATAAATCTTTATGATTTTGATTAATTGCCTTACATATAGCATTGATAACGATCTTATCTGCTTCTGAATAATTATCTAAGCATTCATTATCTTCATACTTATTGCCTTTACCATGATTTAAGAATACTGGGATCAACTTATCTGTATCTATAATATAGAAGAATTCAACTTTACCGGTAGTAGTAAATACTTCTACAAAAGTAAATGGCTTCTTTGCTTCTGAATCATTTATCTTTTCAGCAACTCTATTGAATTCCTTTGATACATAATCCCATTTATCTTGAGATATGATAGATTGACGTAAGAAGATTTGTCTATCTTTATCTTTATTAGCAGCCACATATATATTTGCGATAAATTGCAGATCATCATTTCTAATTTCAAGAGCTGTACCTCTACCAAAATTTCTTAAAGATACGTCACCTCTCTCATTCTTAGCTAATGCTTTAAGTCTGACAATAGATTTCTTATCAGCATTATAGTAGATGTTGAATTTCTTTTCT
>CALESE010000051.1 GCA_937907205.1 uncultured Romboutsia sp.
ATAGAGAAAAAGCAGTAGCATATGCAAGGAAGTGGGCATTATCTCATAATCCAGTATTTGGGAATTATGAAAATTACGGTGGTGATTGCACAAATTTTATATCCCAATGTATTCATGCAGGAAACATACCATTTGACCATAACGGGAAAAATGTATTAGAAAAATGGTATTGGTATAGTGAATATTCAAGAACACCAACTTGGACTGCAGCAGAACCTTTTTATAAATATATAACAGGTAATAATAATTCAAATACTCAAAAAATTGGAATATATGCAAGGGATGCAAGTTATAATGAACTTGAAATTGGAGATATAGTACAGCTAACATTTGAAGGGAATGCATATCATACAATGATAATAACAGATGTTGTTTTAGATGAAGAATATTTAGTAGATTATCTTGAAGCACAACATACTTATGATCTTTTAGATTATCCACTAAGTTTAAAAGAAGGAGTACAAAGATATATTAAAATATTAGGATATTATTCTTAATAATAAATATTTAATTTAATGATATAATTAATCTATATAACAAAAGAGGAGTAAAGAAATGATAAAATTAATAGCAAGTGATATGGATGGAACTTTATTAAACGATAATCAAGAAATAAGTAAAGATTTTGAAAAAGTATTTAAAGAACTTGATAATAAAGGAATTATATTTGCAGCAGCAAGTGGAAGGCCATACTATAACTTAATAGACAAGTTTAAAGAAGTAAAAGATGATATGTTATTTATAGCTGATAATGGCGCATATGTTGTATATAAAAATGAAGAATTAGCTGTAAGTAAAATAGATAATAAAATAATAAAAGAACTTATAAAAATAGGGGAAAAAATAGAAGATAGTTATATAATACTTTGTGGAAAGAATAATGCTTATTTTAATAGTGATGAAGAAAGATTTTTAGTAGAAGCTAAAAAGTATTATAATGAGTATAAAATAGTAAAAGATTTAAATGAAGTAAATGATGATATAGTTAAATTTACTATATGTGATCTTAAAGGTTCTGAGGGAAATAGTTATAAATACTATGATGATTATAAGGATAAATTACAAGTAAGTGTATCAGGAGAAATATGGTTAGACATAATGGATAATGGTGTAAATAAAGGTTTGGCTATAAAAGAGATACAAGATAAATTAGGAATAAGTTATGAAGAAACAATGGTATTTGGAGACTACTTAAATGATTTAGAAATGATGAATCAGGCTTATCATAGCTATGCTATGGAAAATGCACATGATGATTTGAAAAAAGTATCTAGATATATAGCAAAGAAAAATACTGAAGATGGAGTAATAGAAAAAATAAAAGAAGTAATAAACATAAAGTTATAGATAATAAATTAAATTAACAAAAAATATATCCTAGCAAGAATATAAGATTATATATTGCTAGGATATTTAAAATAAATACATTTTATTAATTATTAGCTAAATTATTGAGCAAAGCGAATTTTTTTGTATAAAACTTCAGTATTAAATGTTTGTATATTATTAATAAACAATGCTTCAGAAATATTACTATTTTCATTTAGATAATCATTTAAATTTATACTGTAATATCTTGGGTCTATAATATGAATTTTACTATAATTATTAGTTAAAAAAGGTATAAAACTATGAGCATAAGAATCTTTAAAAATTAAAATCTCCTTATTAACATTTTTATTACATTCTATAAGTGCAATAGCAGGGTCTCCATGTAAAAAGTATTGATATTTATTTTTGCCTCTTAGTTTAGAATTATCGTACAAAGTATCAAATTTATCGAGAAAATCTATACTTATATTGAATTTATCAAATTCTTTGTAAGCATAGATAGTATCACTTTTTATTTGAGGAAGTATAGCTTTTGAATAATATGTTCCATAAAAATTATCACTTACTTTATTATAATTATTATTAGAAACTTTAGTATTATACATATCCTCATAAGCAAGCTTAGCACCTAGCTGAGTCCAGTGATGATCAGTATAAAAATAAATATACTTATCCTTATTTTTATTTAAAATATTATATGGAGTATAAAATTTTAAATTTGTAGATTTTAAATTATTTTCTATAAATTTAAGGGCATCTGTTTGATTATCAGATATAGCATACTTTGGCAAAGACTCTTTATAAAAAGCTATAGATGTAGGTATTATAGCTAATTTAGACTTAATATTGTATTTATCATTAAGAAAGTTTGACAAATTTATTGCTTGGGAAATATTTTTATCTATAATATCTTTATTAAAAACAAATTTCTCCATTAATCTATTATCTTTTCCTATATAAATATTTCTAAACTCTTTATTTCCAATAAAATAGTTATATGAATTTTTTAATTTTATAAAATCAGTTCTTAAAGGAAATTGGTCAGAAGTATATGTATCAAAATTTTTCATAAACCTTTTACTTTTTATACTTTCAAATGAAAGTTCAGGAAAAGATGTAAGCACCTTATTTTCAATTTCATTAATTTTTTTATCAGGAGTTATTAAAGTTGTAATTGGTATTATGAAAATAAATCCTATAAAAAATATTATTGTTATATATTTTAAAATATTATTCACTATATCACCTACCTTTAAAATCTGAAATATAAAAATGGATTAAATGATGAATCGACTAAAAATGAAACGCATAAAATAAATCCTAATATAATTACTATAAATCTTATATATATTTTTTTATCTAATATAGTTTTTATAATAGGAGTAGAAGCTATTATTGATATTATTAATAAAGTTATATTTGGAACTAAATAATATATAAATGTAGAGTCTATAAAATTATTATTTATATTAAACATAGCATTAAGATAATCAAATATATCTTTAAAATCGCTTATATCGAATATAACAAATCCAATTACGACTAAAAATAAAGTATATATATGTTTAAATAAATTAGGAAGTTTATCTAGTATATTTAGGATAAATAGCTTTTCTAACATTAATATAAATCCAAAATATAATCCCCATAATATAAAGTTAAAACTAGCTCCATGCCAAAACCCTGTTAAAAACCATACGATAAATATATTTCTAAACCATTTTAATTTAGATACTCTATTTCCACCAAGAGGAATATACACATAATCTCTAAACCATATACCTAAAGACATATGCCATCTTCTCCAAAATTCAGTTATAGATTTTGATATATATGGGAAGTTAAAGTTTTCTAAAAAGTCAAATCCAAATATTTTCCCTAATCCTATTGCCATGTCAGAATATCCAGAAAAGTCAAAGTAAATTTGTAGAGTAAAACAAATTATACCAAGCCATGCAGTTAAATTTGATAATTCACTATATGGTGTAGATTTTACAGATGTCCAAATAAGTCCTAAGTTATTTGCAAGTAATATTTTTTTAGAAAATCCTATTGTAAATCTATAAATACATTCATATATTTTATTTATATTTGAATGTCTATTGTTTAACTGCTTAGATATATCTACATATCTAACGATAGGTCCGGCAACAAGTTGAGGGAATAGTGTAACGAATGTACCTAAATTTATAATATTTTTTTGAGGTTTAGCTTCATTTTTATAAACGTCTATGGTATATGACATTGTTTGGAAAGTGTAAAAACTTATACCAATAGGAAGTGTTAAATTAAATAAAGCTATGTCGGTATTAAATATAGAATTTATAATTGAAATAAAAAAGTCACTATATTTAAAAAATACTAATAAACTTAAATTAATAATAATAGAAGATATTAAAGCAAGTTTTGCTTTAAATGTATTTCTATATTTATCTATAATTAATGCATGAGTATAATCAACTACTGTAGAAAATAGCATAATTAATATATATACAGGTTCTCCCCAAGCATAAAATATCAAACTAAATATTAACAATGTAAAGTTTTTTAATTTAGATGGAGATAAAAAGTAACTAAAAAGTACAATTGGAAAGAAATAAAATAAGAATGTTATACTGCTAAATACCAAATATATCACCAACCTTTAATATAATTTATTAAAAAAGATATAGAAGTATAGTAAAACTATAAATCTATATCTAATATATTATTTTATAACCTCTAAAATTTTTGCTTCTATATCACTAGCATTAGGTGCAGCTATAAAGTAAACGTAATTACCTTCAGATTTTAATATAGAGTTAGAAGCTGCAGTAACATTTTCTTCTCCACCATATCCATCAGCAAATGATTTAAAACTCATAGAATTTTTGTAATCTTCGATAGCAGATTTAATTTTTTCAGCATCATCAGTTTTTACAACAAAAACATCTTGTAATTTTACATTAATCATTGCTTGTAAAACAAAACCTTCTTTAATATTATCAACTACTTTTTCAAAAGCATAGAAATCTTTAGCTTCTAAATCTGAAATAGGTTGAATTGGTAAAGTTTTTTCATTGTTTATAGCATTTTTGATTTCTTCAACAGGTACATCCTTTACATTTGAATTATCAGAACCTTTTGAAGCACATCCAACAACTCCTAATGATAATATTAAAGTAAATACAAGTAATAATTTTTTCATAATTTGTCCTCCTATTAATATACAAATTTCATCATATTTAGATATAGTATACCATTATATATATAAAAATACAATTACAAATATATTACAATAAGTATTATGCCCTAAATATTATTATTAATTTATATTTATTTAATATAGGACTAATATTTATAAAATATGTAAATAATCTACATGAAAGAGGTGTATATAATATGAGAATACCAAAACATGTAGGTATAATACCAGATGGAAATAGAAGATGGGCACAAAATAATGGTATGGATAAAGATAAAGGGTATGATAATGGATTAGAGCCAGGGCTTGATGCTTATAGAATATGCAGAGATAATGGTGTAAAAGAAGTTACATTTTATGGATTTACAACAGATAATACAAAAAGACCTTCATACCAAACAGAAGCATTTACTAAGTCATGTATAGATGCGGCTAATATGCTACATAAAGAAGGGGCAAAACTTTTAGTTATGGGAAATACAAAGTCACCAATGTTTCCAAAAGAACTTTTAAAATATACTGAAAGAACAGAAGGTAAAGATGGTCAGATAAGAGCTAACTTACTTGTAAATTATGGGTGGCATTGGGATTTAAATACACTGGCAGATGCTCAAAATGTTAATAAAAATAACTTACATAATCATATACAGTCAAATGATATATCAAGATTAGACCTTATAATAAGATGGGGTGGAAGAAGGAGACTTAGCGGATTTTTGCCAGTTCAATCTATATATGCGGACTTTTATGTAATAGATGATTACTGGCCAGATTTTAATAAAAATCATATGGATGATGCATTTAAATGGTACAACACTCAAGATATAACATTAGGTGGTTAAATATGGTATATGTTGAAAAATGCTATCTAGGGTGATAAAATAATTAATTATAAATATTAATTAGGAATCATATCTAGAAAGGTAAAAATATGTCTTATAAAAACAGAAAAAGTAGACCCACAAGTAAAAATCATAAGATAAGAAGAAAAAAGAAAAAGGTAAATAAGACAAAATTAATAATATCAGTTTTAGCTTTATTTATCGCTATATTTGGTGTAAATAAATTAACTACGGGAGTTGGAAATTTTATTAATGATAAGAAAAATATAGTGAAAAAAGAAAGTGCAGTAAAAGGAGAAAGTATAGAAAGTGAAACTCCAGAAGAACAATTTAATTTAAATACAGAAAGTTCATCAATAAACAAATCATATACAGTATTTATAGATCCAGGGCATGGAGGAAATGATCCTGGAAATCTAGGAGTAGTAAATAATAAAGATAATAAAGTATTTGAAAAAGATGTAACACTTGAAATATCAAAAAAGGTAGCAAAGATACTATCAAATCAAAATGATATACAAGTAGTTATATCAAGAACTGAAGATACGTATTTATCAAAACAAGATAGAGCAAACATGGCAAACTCACAAAATGCAGATGTATTAGTATCTATACATTTAAATGCACAACAAGGTGATAATTCTGCTTCTGGAGTAGAATCATATTATAGTCCAAAATCTCAAGATGATTCTAATATATTGGCTAAGAAAATTCAAGACACAATAGTTTCTTATATAGATGTAAGAGATAGGGGTGTAAAGCAAGGAAACTTAGAAGTATTAAATAGGGCTGGTATGCCAGCAGCACTTATTGAGTGTGGATTCTTAACAAATCCAGAAGAAGAGAAAAAATTGTTAAGTGATAGTTATCAAAATAAATTAGCAGAAGGGATAGCTCAAGGTATACTATCATATCTTGATAACAAAAAATAAAAATTAAAAGGTCTAAATTCGATATTCTATTGAGTTTAGACCTTTTAATTTTTTATAACATTTTATAAAAATATAACATAGGTTTCAATAACATTCAGACACTCATATATTAAATTATAAGTTTTTTAAGGGGGATTATTTATGAGTTTTAATATATTGACATTTGATGGGGGAGGTCTAAAGGGTGTATTAAGTGTTTCTATTTTAGAAAGAATTCAAAAGGATTTTCCAGATATTATTAGAAATACTAATATGATAGGGGGAACATCAATAGGAAGTTTTACAGCTCTAGCTATTGCCTATGGACTTGATATAACTAAAATAAAAGATTTTTACTCTAAAGAAAATGTAAAATATATTTTTGATAAATCATATTCTGAAATGTTAAGACCTAAGTATGACAATAAACATTTAAGAGAAGTGCTTTTAAGTATATTTCCTGAAAGATTAAAATTAAAGGATTTAGGAAAACTTGTAGTTATACCAACTTTTTATATGGGAGATGAAAGTAGTAATTGGAAGCCTATATTTTACAATAACATACCAAATTCAGAAACAGAAGATGCTAGAGTAGTAGATGTTGCAATGAGAAGTAGTGCAGCTCCAATTTTTTTACCAACATATCAAAACTTTATGGATGGTGGAATAGTACAAACAGATCCTTCATTAGCTTGTATTATATATTCAATGGAAAAAGAGCTTGGAAAGCATAGAAAATATGTAAAACTTTTATCATTAGGAACTGGATATACACACAATTGTATAAAAGAAGATACTACTACATGGGGAGCAGTTGATTGGATAATAAAGAAAGATCCAGATATTCCTATAATATCTATAACATTAGAGAGCAACTCTAAAACTAGTCAGATTTTTTCAGAAAAATTACTTCAAGGTAATTATCATAGAATAAACCCAAGAATGAGCAAAGGGGTATCTATGGATGATTATAATAACATAGATTATTTAATTAAAGTAGCAAACGATTATGACTTAAAAGAAACCTATAATTGGCTACATGACAACTGGGGAGTAAATAACCAATTTGGAGGA
>CALESE010000052.1 GCA_937907205.1 uncultured Romboutsia sp.
TACAAGATATAGAAAATTCAACTATGCAATATAGTGACAATTTTACTAGTGGTGGACAAAACAGTGCTGAAAGAGATGAAACCCCAGCAGGAGATAATCCATTAAATGGTCAAACTCCACAATCTAAAGAATAAAAATATTCGTATATTAGAATATGTTTTCATTACCAGGAAAGAGAGATGGGTTCAGATTGATATTACCAGATGAATTCATTCCAGATGAGATACAAGAAAAATACACTAAGATACTGCAAGATTCTCATAGTTTTATAACTAAACCAATAGAATTCTTAAATGAAACAATACAAAAAGTAGAAGTACTTGGATTCTCATCTGGTACTGTGGCTCAACAGCAAACTAGTCATGGAAACCCAGTAAGGCTTCCAGGAAGAACTGAACAAAATTGGATGCAAGGAGGTGCTAGTGATGTAAATTACAGAAGTGTTGCTAGTCCAGCAGCTTTAGTGGACCATACATTGAACATAGATTTCAGACATACTTTAGGATATGTAAATTATTTCTTATTGTTTGAAAGTTTTTGCTATCAATACTGTAGAGATACAGAAAATTTAGATAAGAATCTTGACTACACCTTTAATGTTGATCTGTTAAATGAAAATGGATGTGTATATTCTAGAATTGTATTAGATCATCCAGTTATAGATGGAGTAGATATGCTACAATTTGACTATACCCAACCATTAGCACAATCTGCTACATTCAGATGTGTATTCAAATATTCTAACTTTGACTATCAGTTCATTCAAACAGATGCTAACAACAGATTTGAAGAAGAACAACCATTTGACAAACCTATCGAGGAAAGTATAATCATTAAAAAGAAAGATGACACAGGGTTTAAGAATTACCCTTATTCTAAGGTATCAGTACATGGTAATACAACAGATAATCTTGATTTGAATCATGATCCAAAATTAAATAATGATTGTGGTCCATTTGATAATTCTAAAACTTATATTGATTATGATGGTTCACCAATAAAATAACATGATTCTCTAGGTTCCCCTATTAAGCGCCTGGGTCACACAGGGAGCGGAAGAATATGCTTCAGTATATTCTATCAGTTAAAGAATTTTTAACGTCCCTGTGTGACTTTTATTACATTTTTTTTTTTGAAATTTCTAAAAATTATTTCTATAATATGTTTGAACAATTTAAATAAGAAATAACATGAAACGTGAGGATCGAAAGAAGTTTGAAAACGTTAGTTTGTTTACATTTGATGAAATGTTGAATGGAAAATTAGATAGATGGGAATCTTGTACATTGAATGGAAGAAACAGTCCGGCATTAGTATATTCTTTAGTAATTGATATGTTCAGATATATTGGGGATACAAGACCTGAAGAACAATTGCTCAATGAATGCAAAATCGATAGAGATTGGTTCCAAAAGCATACTTGGACTACAATTCAACATGACAAATGGAGAGAAGAGCATCTTATCCCTGTAATTATGAAAAGAATGAGATTGCCAAAGTATCGTGCAGAACGAGAGAGTTCTTGGTTTATGTTGCAGTGGTCATTCAGAATTGAAGACTAAGATTAAATTAACATTTTTTAATTTGAAATTCATGAAATCAATTTATATATTTACACATTTTTATTTATAAGTAAATATGCAAATTGATTTCATGAATGTTTTTATAGGAATTGACCCATCAATTAACAGTACTGGTATGACAATAAGAACTGATACTGGCTACTGTAGATTTTTCATAATAAAAGGAGATAAGCTTACAAAGAAAGAAAAGAATGCCCAATTAAATAATTCTGAAATTTTTGAATACTGTTTATATCAAAAAGAAAATGTAAAAGATACAAACAATGCACATGAACGTGAGCTGACAAAAGCGCATAACTTATCAACGATTGCAGATACAATATATAATATTATAGAAGAACTATTACGACAATTCAGAAAAACTAGTTCTATTGATTCGGTAACAATATGTATGGAAGGCATATCTTATGGTTCCATTCATAGTGCAGCAGTAATGGATCTTGCTGGATTGAATTACTTGATAAGAGATAGATTACACCACTATACAATTGTTGGTACTCTTCTTGTAACTCCACCTGCAGAAATAAAGAGATTTTATACTGGTTCTGGTAATGCAAATAAGCAATTGATGATTTCAACATTCAAAGGTTCATTTCCAGATTTTGAATTACCTAAATTAGATGATATTTGTGATTCAGAAGCAATGTCAAAATATGCAAGGGATTGGTTTGAAAAGAATCAGTAATGTTTCTATCTTAATAACATGATAAATGAGATAGAATATAATATAGAAAATATAGCAAAAGAAGTACTTGGTGATGATTTTAAGTTTAGAGAGAATCAACTTGAAATTATTGCAAAGATAGTACGTAATTGCATAGACGAGAAAAGTAATCATCAGACTCATTTAGTTCAAGCACCTACTGGTACTGGTAAGTCAATAATTTTAATAATATCTGCATTAGTACTTGCAGAATGTTATAACAAGAAGAGTTTTCTTCTCTGTTCAGATCTTTCTTTGTGGAAGCAATATGATGACTTTATTGATTCACATGAAAAGTTGAAATATAAGATTGGAAGAATAAAAGGATCTGCAAATTATGTTTGTCAGAAAAACAATAAAGAAGTCAATAAAGGAGAATGCAAGATAGCTAAGGTTTCTTGGAAAACTTTGATTAATCCAGAATTAGCTGATGATTGTGGATATGATTGTGCAAGATGGTGTCCTTACATTAAGGCAAGAAAGCAAGCTATGCGATCTGATATAACAATCATGACTTATCAGATGTACTTTAGGGCAATAGCTGGGCATATAGAAGTAAATCCAAATGCTTGGTATGTTCGCCCTATTGTATTTTGTGATGAGTGCCACAATATTCCTAATTTGCTTCAAGGTTCATATTGTCCTCAATTGAGAGATACAAATCTTTCTAAATTACTGCATATATATGATTATGCAATAAGTTTGAACAATGATATGTTTGCTGATGAATGGCAAGAAGAATTGTCAAGTCTTTCAACAGATATTTCTTGTTCTCATAATCAGTTGAAGGATAATCTTGAGGCTCTGTTCAATTCTATATATGAATGCAATGACAATACTGTTCTTGATAGAATAAAAGAATATGCATATAAAATTAGTATGTTTAATGGTGTTGTAGATAAAATAATGGAAAAACTTTCTGCAAACATCAAAGGAAAGGGTTATGTTTCAAGTACAGAATATGAAGTATATGAAGAATGTGAATGGCAAAAGAGACATGAAACTATGCTTAAAAATTACTTCAATATTGTTGCTGTAGAAGAAAATAAGGATTATGTTGTTGTAACACCAAATGAACATACTATAGAAATGTTCAACCATAAAACCGGAAAGGTTGCTAAGAAGAAGGAAAAGACTATTGACTTACAATGCGCAAAAGAAGATTATATTGCACAGGCATTTTTGTTACAAGGACCAGAACATGTTGTTATGACTTCTGCAACTATAGGAAATATGGGTAGTTTTTCTGAAAACCTTGGTATTGTTGATCCATTGGAGGATAATCTTCCATCATTGTTTGATTTTACGAACAGTCCTATATATGTTCTTTCAAGATGGAAAATGAGTCAGAAATTCAAAGATGAAAGTTTTCCACATGTACAAGCTGCTACTTATGAACTTTGTAACAGATATAAGAATAAGAAAGGAATAATTCAGACTTGGACTTATGATCTTGCAAAGAAGATATATGAAGAAGCTCCAGAAGATTTGAAGGATAGAATGCTTTTGTACAATGATGCAAAAGAAAAGAGAGATTTGATAGATTACCATAAGAATACTGATTCTGATACAATATTAGTTGGTCCAACATTGAATGAAGGTATTGATTTACCAGGAGATGAATGCAGATTCATTATTATGATTAAGATGCCATATCCATATCTTGGATCTCGACTGGTTCAACGTAAGAAGGATTTATATGATGGATGGTACCAAAATGAAACATTGCGAACTATTATTCAAAGTATTGGTAGAGGTGTAAGATATGATGGTGATTGGTGTCAAACGTATATATTGGATGGTAGTTTTAACTTTTGGTTTTACCAGATGAAATCTTCAATCCCATTAGAAACACAAAAGAGATTCAAATTTTACAGTTAATTAACTTATGAAATCATTACAAGAATATATAGATAGATATGAAGTAAATTATGATAATCCAAGATTTTGGGCTACAACAGAAAGATTGTCAATAGATTGTGAAGATTTATTTGGAAATGTTCCAGCTACAAGTAAAGAAATATTTTGCAATACTTGTAATATGATAGAAGAAACTTTGATAATGAGTCATTCTTCAACAAAACTTCAAAATGAGTTACAAAAAATATTTAGTAATTTAAAGTTTGAAGATATAGTTAACAAAACAAAAAATGATAATGCAAAGTCATTCAAAGTCATATTTGATAATGAAAAAGACGCACAACAATTTTATAATCCATCCAGAAAGTCGGAAATAGGAAAGAAAATAATCATACTGATGAATTTTTTTAACTATAAGTCATCTTCAAAATTAAAGAATATAGTTGAAGTAGAACCAGTATTTTCAAAGAAAGCTAATGGTATAGTTCGTAAGAATCATGGAATTATGTATCATTTATGCGATAAGAAATTTACAGAAAAAATATTGAAAGAAGGACTAAGATGTAAAAACAATATGTATAGGGCAATACCTTCAAGAATATATTTATATTGCTGTATTGACATTAGAAAAAATAAAAATGACTTCATGGATTTCTTGAAAGAATTGAAGTATGATATTTCAGAATGTGACTTATTGAAAATAGACATAATGAATGATGAAATGATTAAATTCCACAATGTTTCAAATTTTTATGTTGATGACAATATGGAGTCTAAGAATGCAATATACACATACAACAATATTAGGGCATCATGTATAAAGAAGATTAATATAAATACTATTATATATGAAGGTTTGACAATTCTTGAAAATAATGATAGTCCATTACAAAAATTCTTCAATAAGCATGGTATTGTGCCTGAAAAGATAAGTCCAAGTTCTAAGGTAAATCAAATTGGATTTTCTGAAAAAGAACAAGCTTGGTATGGATGGAGTCATCGAGCTATCTATGGGTTCAAGATTGGAGCTAAAGCAGGCCCTGGTAAGGTTGGATATGAAACATTGAAACAAGAGAATGGACCATTAGAAGCAAAAACATTAGATGATTGTAAGAAGATGGCTATAGCTTTTGCTAAAGAAATATCATGAAAAGTTTGAAATTTCCTATAAAAAATCTATATTTATTTTGTACATTATTTCATAAGTTAATTTTTAAAAACAAAATAAATATGGATTTTTTAGATTTTATTAAGGAAAGTTCACCAAAGTTAAATAAGATTCTTGAAACAGAATATCAGAATTATCTGAACTTTCAGAAGCCATTAGAATTCTTAAAGGTAGGTCATATATATGAGTGTAATTCTATTAAGTATGGTGGCGGAGGTGGTAGATTCATTATTACTGCAGTTGCTCCATTTCTAAAGATAGGTACTAACATTACAAAACCAGAACCAATCTATCATATCATTTCATTAAATGAATTAGGTGAATATGATTCAAGAGAAGATGAAGTTCATTGGGAGACAATAGATAGGATTTATGAAATGGTCTTGACAGATGTTACTGATGAATATGAAGAAAATGATAAGATATTCAATTGGATTCACCCAAAACCATTCTGGGAATTCTATTGGGATATAGATAAGAAAAGAATATTCAAAGTGCATACATCAACTTGGTCTTATCCTGATGGATGTTGGAACGGGGACAGATATAAACAAAAGAGATGTCATAGAGCTGAGTGTTATGTACAACCAATGTATATTGATGAAGTAAACAATACAATAGAAACAAAATATTCTTTTTCATTGATTAGATTAGGTGCAGACAATAAATGTTGGTGCGTCGATACTGAAAAGAAAAGAATGAGTGGATATTGTGATGGAAGATTTGAAGGTAAATTTAATAAGAGAAGTGCTTGTTCAAGAGTAATTGGAGTACCTTACTTCAGAATGCTTGATAAGGTGTTTAAGACAAAAGAAATTGAATATGTTACATCGTTCAAACCTTATCCATTTACTTCATTGTCACTTTGATTCATTATACGTAAAAACAAAAAGAAATGCAGAAGAAAGTATTATATATCTATGGCTATGGTAGTTCACCAAAGTCAAGTACATGTAAATGGCTAAAGAATAATCTCCCAAATACAATTGTATATAGTTTTGAATATGTTCAGTCAGATCCAGAAAATTCTATTCCGTATTTATGTTCTTTAGTAGAAGAATTAGATATTGATATTGTAATTGGATCAAGCCTTGGTGGGTGGTATGCTATGCATATTGCAAGCATTTGTTCATTACCAAGTATTCTCATTAACCCTGTTACAGATTCTACTTTAGAGCAAGTTGTAGATTATGTTTCAGATCATGATAGTCATATTGTAGAAAATCTTGTAAAGTATTCTAAAGAACATCCATTGTTTGAAACCAATGAATGTTGGACTGGTTATCTATGGGATAATTGTGAAGATGGATATTATTCTGTATTGATATGGAGTGATGATGATGAAGTAATAAAGAGAACAAAAGTATTACCTACGGAGTTTCATAAAAATATTTTGACTAAATATATTGTTCCTAATGGTAAACATCAGTTGAATAATGATGAAAAGATAAAATATGTATTACCAGCATATAAGAATTTAATAAATACAATTATTCCTAAAATAAACAATTTTTATAAAAATACAATGGTTATGCCATGAAGAAATTAATTCAGTATATTGAAGAGCATTATATTACAGGAACAGATAAAGAATCAGTATCTAAATTAGTAGATAAATATGGGGATGATATGTTTTCTATTATAGAATATGGATATAGAGATATTGGTGGTTGCTCAGGAATTGAGAAGAAAGAAGATATTGTAAATAAAGCAGATTTTGCCAAGCTATACAGAAATGAAGGTAAGATAGTTGCTGTTGCATTGTATGCTGATAAGAGACATCCTAATGCTGGTTCAGATGTTTATTTGAATGACAGAACAAAGAATCGAGGTAGAAAGATAGTTGCTATAGCTGCATCAGAAGGAAATTCTGAATATCTGAAGAAGATATTGATAGAAGATTTCAAGAGAATGGAAAGAAATGTATGGGGTGAATTTTCTTCAAAAGCTGCAACATTTGCATTACGTTGTGGTGCATTACCTATCCCAATAGAGGCAGCAGAAGCTATTATGGATCCTAAGAAATTTTATGATAAGAAAGAAGATGGATATTTCTATACAAGAGATATTAAAGGTCACAAGCATACAAAGATAATGATGGGAAATCATCTTTTCTACAACCACAATGTAGATGAGAAGCTTACAGAAGAAGATATTCAGGAGTTTAAGAAACTAGCAATAAAATATGCTGCAGAAGATGAAAAATTAAATCATATTTAACATGTCAGAAAATCAATTGAAATATGCTCCTAAATTATTCATATTGGTTATGGGAGCTAATGCTGAAATATGTAAAGGATTCACTTTTCAGGATGAGTTTGACCTTGCATTAGAAACCTGGGCTAAAGAGCTTCCTGAAAATTTATCAGTAATTTACTACACTGGAGGAAATTACATGAAAACTGAGTTCAATCAATATAAAGATCATGAAAATGTTTGGCATTTGCATCTTGCTTGTGAAGATGATATGCAATATACATTTAAGAAAACTTGGATGGCATATAGGTTTATTGCAGACAAGTATTCCCCAGATTGGATATTCAGAACTAATACAAGCACTTATGTGAATATCAGAGTTTTGAATGATTTCATATTGAATCATGCTGATCCAAAAATAACTTATGGTTCAGATTTGTATTCTCTATCTGAAGCTTGTTGCCCTTATCCACTTTGT
>CALESE010000053.1 GCA_937907205.1 uncultured Romboutsia sp.
GTACATATGAAATGCTATAAAGTAATTATCATCTTTATCAGCATAACCTCTATAAATTAATTTCCCACCATCTTCATAAGTTACAACTACTTTCTTTTTCATATTCTCCTCCTGGTACGACATTAATGTCGGTTCCAAACTAAATACTGATTTTAACTACAACTTTCCATTTACACACTTAATTAATATTCCATGAATTTCTCCAAAGGCAATTTTTTCTGGTAGCTTTCCACGATACTTATTTGTTATTTCTTCATAGCCACTAAAGTAGAGTGTCTTATATATATTTTCATCTCCACAAAGCATTTTCCCACATAATCCACTATTGCAATAACCTTTCCATGCATCTTTATATTGAGTTCCTAATAAATTCCATATCTTATGTATATGTGTTCTATGTTTACTTGCTATATATGTATTTAGAATAGCCATACATAATGCTCTATTACTTTTTAATAATTCTCTCATATCAGCTTTAAAATCTTTTCTTATTTTTTTGTACTTTTTCCTTGCATATGATCTAGCCATTTCTCCTCCTAATAAAATCTTATTTTCGTAGATTACAATTTAAAATATTTATTAAAGTCTTTAAATTGTAATAACGTATCAAAATCAACTTTATTATTCTTAATTTCTATCCTATGAGAAATTCTCATAGCCCTAAAAACTCTTCCTCTCCCATATTTACAAGTCAGTAATCGAACTGGCTCTTGAAGCAATGTATCTTTAGTTATTTGATTTATTACTTTTTGAAATTTATTCATCAAACAAAACTCCTCTTTTACTTTATAACTGTACTAATGTCCAGTCTTCCATTTTTATAGCATCTTACTTTTACTTTTTCTCCACATTTATTACAAGTTACTATCTTATTCTTAAACTCTTCTATTATGTAAAATTGATTTTGACAGTAAAGGCAATCTGATAATCTCACTTTCATGCCATTTTCCAGTAAATCTTTTTCTTCTACACATATCTCTTTTGCACTTAAAGTTACTTTCATAGTTATCTACTCCTAAAACCCATCTTTAGTTTGCCATTACAGACACTCTCAAACTATTGCTATCATTCTTAAATATAACTAATGCACTTGGGAAAGGTGCTGAATTAGTGCTATTACCAAATTTTAATCTACCTTTTATAAATCTTATTTCACTAGCATATGGAAAAATATATTCATGCCAATATGTAGTATCTGTCCTAGCTGGTATTAAGCATACAACCGTAGCACCCTTTAAACTCTCTTCATAGGCTTTTTTTATCCACTTTCCTATTTCTCTTCCATATGGTGGATTCATCCAACAGTTTCCATTCCAATCCTGCTTTAATCCATCTATTTCAGGTGTATAATATATATCACATTTTGCAGTTGCTTCTGTTGCACATACATCTATATCAAAATTAAATTCTTTATTCACTTTATTGAAGAATTTAATCGGTGTTTCCCAAGTTTGGTCTTTGCTACTAAACATCACATTATTTTTCACTAGTTTTCTCCTATTAAATTTTTATTCTAATATGTATATTTACCAAAGGCTCAATACACCTAGAACTGATATTGTACATATTATCCAATTATATACACCAAGCTTTGTTAATAATAAGCACCCTATAACCAAAGCTATTGCTCTTGTTAAAACTTTCATATTTCATCTCCTAATAATTCATTTGTCATAAATCTATAATTAATCTCAATTTCTATCTATAATCCACTTCTTTCAAGTTCTCTTTGAAGTTCATCAAACTGTTTTACAGCTAGTAAAATACTTAGAGATGGTAGATATAGCCCTGCATCTAGATCTGTCGCTGGAAGTGCTTTAACTCAAACTAAGAAATCTAAATAGTTTGTAGTTTAGGAATTTTAGGAAGTTCTAATGTCAAGATAAAATCTTTGTTTATTAGGACTTCCTTTTTATCAATTTTTAATTTCAATAGATTTATTCCTAAAATTTCTTCCTCTTCTAAAACTCCTTGAATATCTAAATTCAACACCTCTACATCCTCAAATTCTTCTCCTGTTGCTAACACAAGTTTTTTTAATTTCATATCTTCCTCCTATGCAAATGCTACCTGTCTATTTATCATATTTATTTCTTGCTCTAATGCTCTTGGCAACTTATAGTTACTTATAATCTCTTTTACAATTTCTAAATCTTTTCTTTTAATTTCTTCACATCCTGTAACTCCAAACTCTCTATGTATTTGTTTGTATAAATCTGAAAATACTTTTCTACTTAAAACCTTATATGCTTGAGACATCTTTCCACCTAGCAACGGAACAACTTTTTGATTTACTAATCTCTTTAGTATCTTTGAGTCTGAAGGAAATAATGGTAAATCATCAAACTTCTCGTCTACTTTTCTATTTACTTCATATATCTTCTGATCCTGCTCTTCAATAGCCTTATATTGCAACTTTAATAGTTCCATAGTACTCAATGGTTTAACTGGCTGTTTTAATCTATCCTCTAATGCCTCTATATACTGCTGTGTTTTATATCTTACTAATGCACTTTCTTTATTTAACATTTGCATTATTCCTGCTTTGTTCATTCTGTAACATCTATATTCTTTACCTCTGCTATTTATATAAGTTGATGGCAAAATATTTTGCTGTGAGATTTTACATTTTTTTAATGATTCTAGTTCTGTATCTATACTAGCTAAAAAGCTTTTGTGTAATAACTCAACTGTATTCCCTTCTTCTTCTCTAAACTTATTTATTAAGTCAACAACTTCTAAACTTGTCATTGTCAACACTTCTTCGCTGTTCATTTTTATTATTTCATTCATATTAACACTCCCTTTAAATTTTTAGCATCTTCAACTATGCAATTAAATGTTCTATGATAAACTATCTTTCTACAAGGTAATCTTCAGTATCAATGTTTAATTTATTTAAAAGCTCTTTTTGGCTTCTGTTAAGCTTCTTTAATTTCTTCATGTTGTTTTCCTCTATCACTTATATTAAATTTCTAAATTCCTCGAAATACTTTTGCTTTCTATCGTACTCCCTAACAGCTCGTATAAATATTTCATGACATCTATCAGAATTCTTTATCTTATCTTTAGGTATTCCCATACCCTCAGCTATTGTTTGTGCTATTTTAACTATTTCTTCTTTATCTTCTATCATTGACATGAAACTATTTCGTTGCCTCCTTTTTCTAAACTCAGTTTTTTAAACATTAAAGGAATTGAAGTATACCTAGCTTTCTTTTGTTCCATAGGTTTATTTCTGTTTTCCATAATTTATCCTCGTCTCCACAAATTTCTTTTGAATATTTATACATTGCATTTATTACAAATACTAATGCCATAGAGTCATATTTATATATAATCTTTATTTCTTCGTCTTTTTCTTTTTTATATTCCTTTAGCCAAAATAACAATAAACTATTCAACTGTTTTAATACTCTTTTATAATCTTGTATTGAATATGCTTTACTATTTTCATTTTCTGTAAAATCTAATGCTATTTTTAAAGCTTCTATATCTTCTTTATAGTTAATCAACATGGCTTGATCTAGCAAATCTTTTAATCTCTCAACTATGCAATTTTGACACATTGTATTTGAATTAATCGATTTAATTTTTTCATCTACTAATATAATTTCTCTATCACCACATGACTGGCAACTTATCTTAAACAACTTAAAATTAGATTCATCATTTTCTTTACTTGAAAAATCTACACTTTTAGTTTTATGCACTCTATCCCACCTCGCTCTTATATTCTCTTAACATTGTGTATTGTTCTATATTAACTAACTTATCTGCACATTCATTAACGACCATAAATGCACTTGTTCTCATATATTTAATGGCGTGTTTATTTAATACTTTCTTTATGTCATTGAGTATTTCTCTATTAGCTTCTTGCTCTAACTCTTCTTTAGTTAATTGCATCTTATTCTCCTATTCTATATAGCTTAACTATAAATTTTTATATTTCTTATACAGACACACCAATCTCTAATCTCATTAGATATTTTTATGCTTTCTTCAACAGAAGAACATTTTTCTTGCATTTTTTTTAATTCTTTTATTTGTTCTTCTGCTATTTCTATTAGTTTATTATTATCCATACTTTTATTCCTCTTTCTACTCTCTATTAACAATAATTTAGATACCATTTCCCTTTTGCTTTTGTATTTTTAGATATGTATGTTGTAATAACTTTAGGGCATGTATATCCAAAGTAATCAGATGCAACTTTTCTATTTTCAAAAACTATAGTCTCATTTGTTTCACAATTTGTAGCTTTAATTTTGTTGTTTCTAGTGTTAGTTTTCCTCGTTTTTATAGAATAATCATATAGCTTATAAGCTTCACAAATTTGCTTTATATCATCAATTTTATGGACCCTACCATTAAATTTGACTCCACATATCCAGCTAATAAATGCATTATAATTTTCTATTCCTGGCACTCCTTTTATGTTATTAATATCTATAGAATTATTTATAGTTGTAGTTGCAGCAATTCTCACTTTGAATATCTCCTCCTTATTTAATTAATTCATCTATTGTTATTCCTAAGTAATCAGCTATTTTCTTAACTGTATATACTCCTGGATTCTTATTCTTTTCACTTAAAATCTTATATACATTTTCATGGTTTACACCCGCTCCTCTAGAAAGTTGATGTACATTTATATTTTTTTCTTTCAATATTCGATTTAAATTTACATTTATAGTCATATATTTAATTCCCTTTTGATATAATAAATTCGTGGAATATATTTCCAAATAATTTAGAAAGGTAGTGATGTTATGTCTAGCTTTAACTTACGTAGAGAGCTTGCTTTAAAGTATTCTTTTGAAACTTTCGACTTTAAGTCAAATTCACCAGAAGATCTTGTTATTTACTATCAAGATATATATAACAAAATTGATACTCTTATTACAGAGCAAGAAACAAAAGCTTCAGAAGAATCAATTAAAGCTTTATCTAGTTTTTATCTTTAATATTTTTTATGTATAATGGCTTTTTTGCAAAAGTCTAATATTTTATCAGCTCTTATTATTAAATGACCTTCCAAGCATTTTAATATTTCAAGAGCTGTTTCTTTTTCTTCATCATTGATTAGTTTTTCTTTTTCTAAATTACCATTTTCAATTATTACAATTTGTCTTTTATTATCCATTTTATTCAACAACCTTTGTTAATTAATTTTTCGCATTCGTGCATATATGTAAGGCATTCCGTTATAGTCATTTATGTAGACTTGAGCATCTATAAATATATATCCAGGGTTACTTTTTTCCATTTCATACTTAATTAGATTGTGGTTATCTCTCATTTTCTTTACTTTCTTTTTACTAAACTTAGATAAACTTCTTGTTATGTGTGGATCTTTTAAATTTCTGCTGCAACACCATCTTTTCTTTCCTTTAGGGTCTTTTGATAAATATGTTGCTAATCCAGTTAATCCCATATCATCTGGAGATAAAAAACTTATTTTAGTTCTATTTCCAAACTTCCATTCTCTTTCAACAACTTCTATCGGCAATACTGCCTCCATGACCATGTGATGATGACATCTAATTTTATTTATATGTGAATGTTCCGTGACAAACATATACTTAAATCTCTTTGTCTTTTTCTCATGAACTCCACTTGCTTTTTGAGCTTTTTTATATAAATAATTTAGTCTTTTTATGAATTTATGCATTTGTTTTCTAGCTTCATCATGATCTTTCGGTAAGAACTTATTTAAATACTCTAGTGTTAAATAATAATCACCTTTATTGAAGTTTGTATTAAGTTTTCTTATAAAGTTTTTTATAGCATTTTTATTATTTAGATTTTTTCTAGCTTCTTTAGTTTCTTTAAATCTCCACTCTTCTGGCATTTCCTTTTTTAAATACATCGGAAATACTTCAACTTCTCTTATTTTTCCTGATGTTATAGTTTTTGTATCATATATAAGTCCAGTTCTAACATCTATGATATTATCTAGTTCAGTTTCATGTATTCCTTCTTCAACTAATCTAGTATGTAATCTTTCATAATCACTTTCTATATATCTTTTTCTAGTTTTTCTACTCATTACTACATCACCTTATAACTTAACCCTACTTCATGCTATTTTTATATTTAATCTATTATTTTTGTCCTAAAGTTATCACTTATTACAAGCCCGTTAAAAGCCCCTCAGACTTTTGAAAAAACTTGCTTTCATTAAGTTTTCGTAAGTGTGTGATTTTATATAATCACACACTTTTCTATATACTAATTTTTGTTTCTAAATTTTTTAATTTTTGAACTACTTTACAAGCCTTCACAGCAACCTCAACTTGATATAATTCATTTTCTTTTAATTCTTCTATTTCTTTGAATAATTTTTTTAATCTTTCTTTTTTCGACATTACCATTACCTCCAATGTGATTATATCTACATTTTACACACAAATAATGTGAGTTTCAACACTTTTATTTTTAAAAAGTGATTTTTTTATTATTTTCGCACTATTTTATTTGTTTTTTTTGTGTTGTTTTACACATAAATAGATGTTATTATATATATGAGGTGTTTTTATGAATTTAAGAATAAGAGAAGTAAGAAAAGATAAAAAACTTACTCAGGAAAAGTTAGGAAATGTAATGGGTTTAAGTAGAGATTCTATAACTAGTATAGAAAACTCAAGAGTTCAACCTAGCGTACTTTTTATTAATCATTTCTGTGAAAAATTTAGAGTAAATAAAGAATGGCTCTTAAATGGAGTCGGTGAAAAATACTGTAAAGAAGATGATATTCTCGCTGATATATTCGCAGATATAACCGTTAATCCATCTCATAAGCTCAAAAATTTAATTAAAGAAATTAATGATTTAGACGATGAGTATTTAGATCTTATAGAAAAATTAGTAAAAGGTTTAAAAAGATAAAAGAGAGATGTTATTATTAACATCTCTCTTTTATCTTTGTTATATACTTAAATAAAAAGTTTATAACTTGAGTATCATTTATATTTTCTATAATTTCAATAATTTTATTTTTTTTATATTTTATTTCTTCTCTCATAATTCCTCCCTAGTATGAAAAATATCTAAAATTTAACCTATATAAGCATTTATTTTAATTTAATGTAAAAATTATCATTAAGTGCAATTTAATTGCTTAAAATCGATTTATTTGCCTTTTAATGATGTATTTTCAGCGTAAGCTATTTCAATTCTATTTTTAGCTATATTAAAATACTCATTATCTAATTCAATTCCTATAAATCGTCTACCTAAATTACCTGATGCAACACCTACGCTTCCACTTCCCATACAATTATCGAGAATTAAATCTCCTTCTCTTGTATAAGTTTTGATTAAATATTCCAAAAGAGATACTGGCTTTTGAGTTGGATGTATACATTTAGCTTCTTTATCAAAAAATAATACATTATTAGGATAATTTGTATATTTAACTATATGTTCTTTTTGCAATGAATCCATTTTATATATTCCATCTTTTTTGTTTCTTTTACATTTTTTAACTATAGGTTTATCTAGCTCTATTAATCCCTGTGGAATATACATAGGTTTTTTCTTATAGAATACATTTATATCTTCAACTTTTCTCATCGGCTGATGCTTTGCAAATGTAAAACCAGTACTTTTATTTTTAATCCAATACCAACTGTATTTATAATTCTTTATATTAGAATTTATTAATTTAGTCGTAAATGGTTGAGCTGAAAATAATACAATAACTCCATTTTCTTTTATAATACGATTGTATTGTTCCCACAATAAATCAAACGGAATTATGTTATCCCATTTACAATCTGTTGTTCCGTATGGCAAATCACATAAGATCATATCTATTGTTTTATCTTCAATACATTTCATTTTTTCTATACATTCACAATTATATAATTCATATTTTTTTAGTTTATTTAGTGTCATATTAACTCCTCCTTTCGATGTCTGGGATATTTTACCATGAGATTGTATTCCTGACAGGAATATTTTTCGACATTTTTTGATAACGAAAGGAGATAATTTTATGATTAGAAAGCATAGAATAAAAAAAAATATAACCCAAAAAGAAATCGCAAAAAAAATAAAAGTAAGTCAAGGTTATATGTCTAAATTAGAAAATAAACGTATTAATAACATTAACCGAGAAATTATTTTTAAACTATCTTATATATTAGATATAGATGCTACTGAATTATTAATTTGGTTATTAGGTAATTAAATTGTATATAATCCATTTTTTATTATGAAAAGGTAAAAATATTGAAAATACCTGGATAGAAAAAATCTTTCTATCCAATAGATATATTGAAAATACTTGGATAGAAAAAATTTTTCTATCCAATAGAAAAAATCTTTCTATCCAATAGAAAAATTTTTTCTACAAACTAGATTTAATAAACTAAATTAATAAAACTATATATTAATCTCTCCTAGAAAAAAAATAAATAGTAAAATAATTTGACTATATTTTATATATATGGTATATTTTGAGAGAGGTGATAAAATGACATTATTAGAGATATTAAATAGTAACCAATTAACAAAAGCTGATAAATTAATTCTTATATATTTAAATAAAATAGAGAAAAAAAGAATATGTAACGTTTCATATACAAAAATAGCAAAAGATATTTGTACAAGTAAACAGACTATAATTACTTCAATTAAAAAATTAGAAGATAAAAAATTAATAGATATAGAAAATGTATTAGATGAAAATAATGGTAATTTGACTAATATATATAAAATAACAGGAGGATATATAAATGATTAATAAGACAAATATAAATGACGTAGAAGAAACATTTGCAAAATTAGATTTTGCATTAATATGCGAGGAAGAATATAAAAGTTTGAAACAAATTGATTGGGTTGTATTTTCTATACTAAAAAATCAAGAAGGTTTGTCTAAGAATAGTTATCATAGAGGAAATAAAAGTTATGTAGATAGCAATGGTAATGTTTTTATAAGAATTAGTCAGGAAAAGTTAGCAAAACTTTTAAAATTATCTATTCCAACACTTAGAGCATCTTTAAAAAGGTTAGAAAAAGTATTTTTAATAGAAAATATAAATGTAGGGCTTAATAAATGTAATAAAATTTATGTTGGAAATCCTAATAGAAGTATAACATTTTCAGAATACGTAAATAAGATTGGAATAGAATTAGACAATGAAATTAAAGAGTATGAGCCGCAAATAAATGTTACAAATATAAATAATGAAAATAAAAAAGTTGTTAGCTCACCACAAACTAACAACTCCAAAGAAGATTTAGCCCAATCTTCAAATTATAAATATACTAATGGTAGTATAGCACAAAATAAAGAATATATTCAAGATGAAAGTAATGTTATTTTAAAAATAGATCAAAAAACTCATGAAAATTTTAGAATTTTACAGTCATCAGGGATAAAATACATACCTTATGAAAAACAAGAGCAATTTATATTATCTCTTGATATAGAAATATTAAAACTTGCAATAAATATAACTATAGAAAAGGCTCAAAAGCCTAATTGGAACTATTTAATAAGTACATACGAAGATTTAAAAAATAAAAATGTCTCTAGTAATACAGAAAAGTTTTCTAAAGATGTAGTTGATTTTAATAATAAAAATAGATTTCATAATTTTGAAGAAACTTTTACAAAATATACCGAAGAAGAATTTGAAGATATAATTTTAAAAAGCCAAAAGAAAAAATTTGGTTAAATCAAAAATATATTAATGTTGTGATGAAATGGAATGAGATTAGAATATTATACTCAAACAAGTTTGTATTATTGAAGAGCTTAAAAGATCATATAGAAAAAAATAAAAAAATTATAGATGATGTTGTATCACTAAAAGTAATTTATTAGTTAGATGTAAGGGTGATACATTTGTATTTTGATATAGTAAATACACCGATACTAAGATAATACTATGTATGAACCGAAGTATGAAAATCTGATTTCGGTTTGTACACGTATATTGTGTAAGGTGAATATATTGGAAATACTATATCTCCTCGTAATCTCCAAAATAGAGATAGCGAAATCCAGGTGTAATAAAATAAGCTAGAGAAATAAACTTCTCTAGCTTATATATGATTACTCTTAATATCTAAGTAGTAGGTTTCTAAATCTACACCTGATTTATTTATTTTCTTTCACAACTTGGGCATTTTGTTTTAATTCAGCAAATGATTTTTCATCAATTTTAACTCCAAATTTCTCAACTAATGTAGTTAAAATTGTGATTATTTCATTATATCCTTCAGTCCAATCATTTACGTAGCATTTTAAAGGATCTTCTTGCTTGTTTAGAGCGTTTAAATAATCTACTGCTAATTTAGCTAGATCAGGGTTATCAAAATCTGCATCTTTATATTTTTCTAATATGTTTTTTTCTTTTAATATAGCTTTTTTAAGATACTCTTTTTCATTCAAAGTTATTTTTCCAGACTCAACATCATTAATATACTTCGCCATAGCGTCAAATGATTTTCCAACATCCTTTACAAAGTTTTTATCTTGTGCCTTTGGTTCGTCAGAGCTAGAACAAGCTACTAAAGATAATGATAATAACAAAGTTGTTAATATTGTTAAAACTCTTTTCATATAAAACCTCCATATGTAATTGTATCTATAATAATTTAACACACGTATAATGTCGAAAAATATAAAAAAATGTAACAAAACTTAAAAAATTTAAATCTAGTAGGTGTAATCTACAATTTTAAATCTGAGTTACGAAACGTAACGAAAAGTAGAAAAAAGTTACTTTAAGTTACGGAAAACTATTGAATTTTAATAAAAAATGGTTTAAAATATAAATATAGTTACGAAACGTAACGAAAAGTATAAAAAAGCTACTTTTAGTTACGTTGATATTATATATAAAAGGAGAGAAAAAATGGCTATATTAGCAGTTGATTTAGGAAATTATAATATAAATACAAGCGAGGATGTTATGTTCCCTGCTACATTTACAGTAGGTGAAGTTCATAACCCAATAGGTGAAGAAATAGTAACAATAGGTGAAGAAACATATTGTATGGCAAAAGAATGTGCATTTGATTATGAGTTCAATAAGAGTAAAAAAAATTACTTGCCAAACTTATTTTATGCAATACATAAGTCTACTGAAGAAAGTGAAATAGATTTAGTTTTAGGTATACCAGTTGAAAACTTAGGTGTAGCAACAGATTTCAAATCAGATTTAGAAGGTAAGGAATTTAATTTCAAGGTAAATAATAATGAAAGAACTATAAAAATAAATAAAGTTGCAGTTGTTGGAGAAGGGATAAGTAGTTATTATATGCTTTCAAAAGAGCAAAGAGAAAATAAAGACGTTATGATAGTTGATATCGGTGGAAGAACTATAAATGTAGTAACATTCAGAAATAAAAGAATAGAACATAAAAAGCAAATTAATATGGGAATGATTAATTTTTATGAAGATGTAAAAACTCGTCATAATTCAATTAAGGGATATAATTTAGAAACTGAGCAGATGTATTCATATATAAAAAAGGGTATGGTAGAAGTAGATCATAAGGATGAATTAAATTTTGTAAATAAGATGTTTAATGCAATAAAACCAGTTGCAGAAAAAGACTTCTATGATGTTTATTTTACTGGTGGAGGATCTATAACTTTAGAAGATACTTTAAAGGAAGTTTATCCAAATGGAAAAATTATGGAGAATGCTTTATTTACTAATGTTAATGGTAACAAGAGAATTGCAGTTGCTCAATGGAGGAAGTAATGAGTAGGAATAGTAATATTAAAAGAGTTGGACTATATTTTAATTTAGAAAATGAATTAGATAATAAAATGTATGCTTATCTAACTAGAGATGGTAGAAAGGCTAAAGATGAAATAAAAAAATTAGTTGAAATGGCAATGGAAGGTATTGATATAAAACCTTTAGCTATAACTCAAGTAGAAGAATCTAGCGAGGATGAAGAATTAAATATTGATGATATAGATCCTAATATTGGTACAGGATTCTAAATATAAAAAAGGAACATATCCTAAAAAGGAGTATGCCCTATACCGCAAATATAAGTATACTCCTTTTCAGAAAATAAAACAACTATAAGGAGCAAAAAATGAATAGTATACAATTAGAATTTGATATATTCGATAATGAACTTTCTATTTTAGATATTTGCAATAAGTGTATTAAAGAATGTAAGATATATTGTATATCAAATAATGCAAATATATATTGTAATAAATATAAGAATGTCAAAGATAGATAAAGAAAGGAA
>CALESE010000054.1 GCA_937907205.1 uncultured Romboutsia sp.
AAAGAAAATAGCCATTTTATATAACTTAAAAATGGCTATTTTGTCTACAGTCTGGGAATGCCATTAGGCATTCTTTTTTATTTAATAGTCAGTTGGATTCATCATATTTTGCATCATCATACCTTGAACCATGTTATAATAATTTACCCACATATCATTCATGTCTTGATATTGGTCTACATATGCATTCATATATGGCATATCCATTGTTGGATATTTTTGTGAAAATTCACTCATGTATGGCATAGGGCACATATCATACATAGGGCTTACATATGTTGAGTCACACATTTTAGGAGCTTTATGTGTACTACCACAAACATTGTTGCATAAGTCTGTATCTTCAACATATATTATTTCATCATTGCATTGATTGTATTTTGGCATTGTCATTTGATTACATGGATTACATGTTTTTTGGTATATTGGCTTACACTTATTTATTGGTTTAATGCATGTAGGTTTTTGTTCGCAAGTTATAGGATTTTGTCCACATTTATTTAGTTTACTATTACATTTGTCTATCATTTCTTCACAAACTTTAGACTTCATTTCATACTCTTTTACTTTTTCACCTGCTGTTTTATAACATTGAAGTGCTTTTTCATCACATTTTGCTGCTTGATTAAATAAATCTTTTGCTTTGTTATTATGATTTTGTGCTTGTTCATATAGACATTTAGCTTGTTCACAATCCTCTTGAGCTTGTGCTTGTACTTGTTGACCTTGCTTATATAAACATTTAGCTTGTTCAGAAAGTTCTCTTGCTTTATCTAATAATTCTTGTGCTTTACATTCATTTTCTCTTGCTTGATTTTCATTATTTTGAGCTGTGCATAATAAATTTTGAGCTTTTGCTGATAAAACTTTAGATGATTTTTCTAGTTTTTGAGCTTGTTCAAAGGCATCAGCTGCTTTACGTTCAAATTTGCATGCTTTTTCAAATAATTCCTCTGCTTGTTTAGCTAAATTTGCACATTTGTCTACACATGTTATTTCATAATCATCGCAACTACAGTCTACATATTTTTTAACTTGTTTTTTACATGGATTTATAGACTTACATTGATTTACTGGTTCATTACATATATTACCATCTTCATGTTGAGGTGCGCATCCAAATCCATATTTTTTTTTCTTTTTCATAATACGTCAAAACTCCTTTGCTGTATTTTAACCCCCATAAGAAAACTTATGTTGTCTACTATAATTATATGTTTTAATATAAATCTGGTTACCACTTATTTGATGCTTATCTTTTTTATTATTGTTAATAAATAAAAAGCTTCTTTAGTTATAAATTTCTAAAGAAGCCTTTTACTTAAATATTAACATTATTTGCTTTTATATTTATATTATATTCTCTTTCTAATGAGTCTAAATTTTTATTTAATAAATCATTTATTTCATTTATATTTTTATCATTATAAATATCATTATCTAAGTTGTATCTTTCTCTTAAATTATATAAATCTATACTGTTAGCTTTTATATTAAAATTAAATTTATATTTATTTATAGGTATATCTAAACTATTAACTGACTCATAAGATGTTATATTTAAATTATTCGCTAGTGGTATATCTGTTGTTACATCTATATAATCTGAACTTATATTTAAGTTATTTGGTATATAACTTTCTATATTATCTATAAATTTATCATTAGCATTTGAATAAATTGTTGTTGAATTTGATACAATATTTATATCTTTTATTCCTGTAATTTCTCCCATTGATAATTGAATATGTCCATTTGATATTATATCCAATTTATTTAAACTTTTTACTTCTTGAGGTAAAGATATACTTCCATCTACTGTTTTAAATTTAACTTCATTTAAAAATATATTATCTTCGATCCTTAATGCACCATAGTTTGTATATGCACTTATATCTATATTATTTGGAACATATATTATCACTTCACTATTTTCTCTAAGTGAATTTTCTATAAACTTGTTAATTAATTCATTTAAATTATCAAATTTATCATAGTTCTCTTTTGTTTCTTTTTCATTTATTTTTAATGTTTTTATGTCTTCATTTACTTCATACTTACCTTCTTCATAAATACCTTTTACAGATACCTTAACATCATTTCCTGTATGTTTCTTTATTGTAACTCTATCATTTATAATTGATATATCTATCTTATTTAAGTCTATATTTTTATTATATATAATATGTTCTTTATTAACTGCTTCTCTCATTTTATTTACAGTATCAACAAAGTATGGTAATGAGGCAATCCTTGAACAAATAGATCCTATAATTCCAACAATTATTAAAATTATAGAAAATATAGTTAATTTTTTATTCATCCTTTTCATCCTCCTTTTTATCATAGTTTATTTCATTTTCTATATTTTCACTTTTTTCTTTCTTTTTACTGGCATTTATATATATTTTTCTTGTTTTTAACCAATTTAAATATCCTCTTACTATACTTTTAAATAGATTAATTAATAATATATATATTTGCCATGATAGTATCTGTCCTCCAATAAATACCATTGAAGCAAATATATAAAGTAATGTGATTTCTTTAGTTAAAGTTATAAAGTTAAATGTAAGTATCATAAATCCAATATAACATATAATAAATGCTACTAATGCTATTCCAATACCCATTAATGTAAATAATACACAACTTGCAGGTATTATTAAAATTAATGATAATATTGTTAATAATGCTTGTATTAATTTTCTACTTTCTTTATGATACTTATCTTCTAAATTTGGTGTTAATTTTTCACTTATATAATTCTTACTTTTATCAATATTTTCTTTTACTCTTATTTTATATAAATATAATTTTTCATTTATTTTATCTTTTATTTTATATTTATTTGAAATTTTTTTATTATTTTCTCTTAGCTGACCTATCAGCTCATTTGCTATAGATTTTGGAGATCCTAATCCTTGTATTATCTCCATATCACTTTTGCCTTCTATTAATCCATCTACAAAATATTCTTCATAATCTCTCAATATATCTGAAACCTCATCTGGAGAAAGATCTTTTTTAAGATAATCTTTTAGTATTTCTAAAAACTCTGATTTATTCAAAATCATTACCTCCTTTATTAGTATTTATTAAAATATCGACAGCTTTTATAAATTCTTTCCATTCTTTAAGTAACTTATCTAAATTTTCAACTCCTAGTTTAGTTATTTTATAATATTTTCTAGCTGGACCTTCACTAGACTCTAGTATGTATGTTTCAAAGTATTCTTCTTTTGTTAACCTTCTTAATATTGGATAAATAGTACCTTCATTAACATCTATTACTTTAGATATATTTTGAACTATCTCATAACCATACATATCTTTATTAGAAATAAGTGCTAATACACATATTTCTAATACACCTTTTCTAAATTGAGTATTCATTTACTTCCTCCTTTCAAATACATAGTACTTTGCACTAAACAGTACTGTGTTTTATTGCTTTATGACTTAATATTAACATAGTACTGTGTGAAACACAATAGTATATTGTATTTTTTTAAAAATATAAAGTCTAGATAATATTTACTAGACTTTATATTATAATCTATTTTATATAATTTATAATTAAACTTATAGTTTCTAAAATTGATTTTATATTAGTTCTTTCATATCCATGAGATGCATATATTCCTGGACCTATTAAAGCAAATCCTGAATTTAGACCCGATTTTAATGCAGCAGTTGCATCTGAACCATAATTAGGATATATATCTAATTTATAGTTTATATTATTTTCTTTACAAACTTTTACTAATCTACTTATAAATTCATAATCATATGGACCATTAGAATCTTTCGTGCAAATACATACATCATATTCTGTAGAATTTTGATTTTCTCCTGGACATCCCATGTCAACAGCTATAAATTCTTTAGTTTTTCTAGGTACAAAAGATGACGCTCCATGACCTACTTCTTCATAATTACTAAAGAAAAAGTTTATACTTTTTCTAGGTAATATATTATTTGTCTTTATATACTTTATTATATAAAGTAATAATGCTACTGATGCTTTATCATCTAAATATCTCGATTTTATAAATCCAGATTTAGTTATTTTCGTTCTTGTATCAAAAGAAATTATATCTCCTACATCTATTCCCAAATTTTTTACATCGTCCTTAGAAAATACTTCTTCATCTATTATAACTTCATAGTTTTTTATTTCTCTTTTAAGTTCTCTTGCTTCATTTCCATGTATATGAATAGATGGTTTTGTTGTTTGGAGTGTACCTTCATACTTTTTATTAAATCTTGTATGAATTATACAGTTTTCACCTTCGATTGTATTTGGCATATATCCGCCTATTTGATCTATAGACAATCTTCCTGATTCTTTTATTCCTTTAACCATTGCCCCTAAAGTATCTACATGAGCAGAAAATGTAATTTCATCTTCTTTATTTATTCCTTCTATTTTTGCTAATAATATACCTTTATTACTAACTTCATAGTATATATCCATTTCGTCTAATTGATTTTTTATATAATTTACTATGTCTTTTGTATACCCTGTTGGGCTTGGAATATTTAATAATTCTACTAAATATTTTTCTATTAAATTAATGTTATACATATTATCCTCCTGTATTAATTACCTTCCCCTATATAATATATCCTATGTAAAAATAATATATCATTGAATAAATACTTATTATTATTATTATTCTTTCTAAATATGATATTATAAATTCTTTAATATATATTTTTATATTTGTATTATAAATATACAAAATACTTGTACTTAATGATGTACATGTTAAAACTAAAATTATACCAATTAGAAATTTTGTTGAATACTCAATATTTAAATTTAACATATTCATTGCCATAATATTATTATAAAATAAATTAACGCAAAATTCACTCAATTCATTGTAGTTTTTTAGCTTAAAGGTTTGTACCACTGGAAAAAATACATTTTTAAATAGTTCTGTCATTAGTCCATTATTTACTAATAAAGAACTTATATAAAGTATTATTATTATATTCGGTATTAAATCCATTGATAATTTTATTGATTCTTCTAAGTTATTTAGCATATTTATAAAAATATTTTCCTTAGTTGGATTTTCCAAATACTTTTCTAACCCTCTTTGAAACTTTTTATCCTTATATATTATTTCTTTATAATTTGTTTTTATAAAATATGATTTTTTCTTTTTGTTTAAAGGATATATTCTACACAAAATAATATTACTTATAAATAATATAAATGTGCTTATTATAATAAATTCTAATTTATTTAAATTAAGTTCTTCAGTTACATATATGCTCATAGGAATTGATAGTATAGAAAAGTTTAGTAAGATTATACAAGCTTCATTATTTCTTAACTTACCTTGTGTATATAATTTGTTAGTCATAAAAAAGCCACAAAAGTAATCTGTAAAAATATAAACTAATATATTAAGTATACTTTTACCACTTAGTTTGAATAATTTCTTCATTTGTTTTTGAAAATATGATTCAATTATTTCTATTAAACCATAATCTAATATAAATGTCATAAATATTGAACTTACTGGAAGTAAGATTGCTAAATTTAAAATTGTTTCATTTATAATTGACAATGTAATATCATCTAAAAAAATAATATTATTTTTACCATAAAATATATTTAGTATAATTAATACACTAGCCATTTTTAAATAAATATATATGTTTTTAATACTTAGTTTTTTATCTTTGTAGCTTATAAAAGATTTTAGTGATCCAATTATTGTATATACTATTATACTAAATTCTATTATATCTCTTGCTTCTAATTGAATTTTATATGTAATGTGGTATATAATTGTAGCTGTTTGATTATTTATCTTCATCGGTATAAAAAATATAATTATGCCTATTGTAGAGTATGTTAATGCTTTTAGTATATCAATAAAGTCATTATTAACAGCTTCTTTTTGTAATTCTTTGCTTTTTATAGTATTATCCATAATCTACACCTCTTTATCTAATGTTCAACCTAATATTATTTTTTCCTCCTTTCCTATAAATAAATTTATTAAGATTGATTAAATGTAATTTGAGATGTATAATACATAATTGATAGTGTAAAATTTAACAGAGGTGAATAATTTGTTTGGTAAAGATATACAAAAAACTATACTTATACTAACTGCTCAATTTGGAGCTGGTCATATAAGTGCTGCTAATGCTATTAAAGATGCTTTACTTGAAAAAGAAAGATTTTTTAATATAGTTATCCAAAATTTTATAACTATAGGCGCACCTAAAATGAATAAACCTATGATTAAAATTTATGAAAATAATACAAAGTATACTCCAGGATTATACAACTATTATTATTATCTAAAAAAATCATTTAACTCAAAATATGATATCTCAACTAAAATTTATACACCTAAGCTCATCGAATATATACTAGATAAAAAACCTGATTTAATTATATCTACATTTCCTCAAGCTGCTGCTTGTGTAAATATTTTTAAAGAAAAGCATCCCGAAATTAATATACCTACAGTTACAGTAATAACAGATGTTGTAGATTCAATGGAGTGGGTATACCCTACTACTAATATGTACTTTGTACCTTCTATGGAAATAAAAAATAGATTTGTACAAAGAGGAATGTCACCAGACGAAATAAAAGTAACTGGTGTTCCAATAAATAAAAAATTTTACTGCAAAGAAAAATTTAAACTAGATGATAAATGTAAATTATTGTTACTGGGTGGAGGTAGAGGTCTATTTGATGTGGATGATGAATTTATATATTGGATTGATTCATTTTTAAATGATCATAACGATAAAATTGAATTAACAATAGTTACTGGTAGTAACTATAAGTTATATGACAAACTTACAAAAGAAAAACCTCTGGATAATATAAAAGTTTTAGGGTTTGTAAATGATATGTATAATTTAATTAAGAATTATGACCTAATGATAAGTAAACCTGGTGGTGCTACATTATTCGAAGCTATACACTCTCAAACACCTATTATAGTTAGAAATCCAAAGGTTGGTCAAGAAATAGAAAACGGTAAATTTATAGTAGACAAAGGTATTGGAATATTATATCAAGATGAAGATGATTTAAAAGAAATATTTTATAAATTATCATCTAATATGTTTGACTCTATGATTGACTTTATGCAACATAATATATCTGAATTAAAAAAAACTATATATCCTCAAAATATTGCTGATTATATTTTAGAGCTACTTAAATAAAAAATAGAAGGAAATATTTTTCCCTCTATTTTTTATTTATTTACAAAATCTTTTGGATTTATGTTTTCTCCACCTACTATAACTTCAAAATGCACATGGTTTCCTGTTGAATTACCTGTACTTCCTACTTTTGCTATAACTCTTCCTTTTTGTACTATATCTCCTTCTTTAGCTACATTATAGCTATTATGTGCATACACAGTCTTCTTACCATCAAAATGTTTTATTTTAACTACATTACCATATCCATTTTGTGTACCTGAAAATACTACTATACCATCATCTGATGCTAATATATCTGTACTTTCTGGAGCAGGAATATCTATACCTCTATGAAAGCTTAATTCTTTGGTTATAGGATGTACTCTCTCTCCAAAATTTGAGCTTATTTCTTTATATGATTCAAGTGGCCATATTCCCTTAATATATTCTAAATTATTACTATTTAAATATTTTTTTGTTTCTTCTTCTATAATTTTTTCTATTTTTACGCTTTCTATTAATAAATTTTCTAATTCATCTTCTAATTTCATTTTACTTTCCTGTAAACTTTTTACTTCTTCATCTTCATTTTTATCAGTATATTCATTATTTGGTACAAAGCTTACACTGACTATTTCATCTTGTGTAGATTTATTACTTTCATTTGAAACTATATATTGATTTATAGAATTTTCTAAATAAGTTATTTTTTCTTTTAATATTTCTTGATTTTTTTTATTATCAATTAATAAATCTAAGTTCGTATTATTATCTTGAGCATATGTCTTTTTATAAGATAAAGTTAATAAACATATTGTCAATATAATTATACTCTTTGTAAGTTTATTCATAATTTTACCACTCCTTTTTTTTCACCGTTTATTAATATTGACAATATTATTTATCTTTATTACATTTTTTAATAATAATTAAATTTTGTAAATAAAAGAATTATGGATTTTTTATATTGTTAATTAATCACAAATTAATATATAAATAAATATTATATATTATTAGAAAAGGAGGATTTTTAATGGTTAATAACTTATCTATATTATGTGGTCTTATATCCGCAGTATTTATTTTATTAAATGCTTTATTTTATTTTCTTAGAGATTTATATTACTAATAATAATAAAGTAAAAGTGTTCATCAATAAAATCTTACCTTATTTAGCAAAGTATAATTCTATATTTATATTAATTATATTTTTATTTGCAATTTTACACATTATTTTAATGTATAGCATCAATGGTTTTATTATAAGTTCAGGATATGTTATTTTATTTGTAATATTAATTTTAATTAAATTTTATTTTTTCAGTTACAAAAAATTAAAATTTAATTATGGACTTAATATTTTAGCTTATTTACTTTTTATAAGTTTATTTGTTCATTATGTATTTAAAATATAAATATATATAAAAAAGAAGAGGTAGATATCTCTTCTTTTTTATATAGTTCTTATACTCATCATATAAATTAAAAATTTCATTTAATCTCTATTTTAGAATAATTTCTACAATAATTTAACATTTTTATAAATTTAGGGTATACTAAAATTAAGCATTTTATAAAATTTAGGAGAAAATAATATGGAATACATAGTTTTTGATTTAGAATTTAATCAAGGTTTTGATAAATCTCTTAATAAAACTGTTTCTAATGAAAAATGTCCTTTTGAAATAATTCAAATAGGTGCTATAAAATTAGATAGTAATTTTAATATTATAGATACATTTAATAGTTTTATTAAGCCACAAATATATAAAAATATACATCCTTTTGTAGGCAAAATGACAAAAATAACTTATGACGATGTAAAAGATGCACCTAGCTTTATTCAAGTGTATAAAGAATTTAAAAAATTTATATCTTCTTCAAACTCTGTATTTTGTGTATGGGGTAGTGCTGATTTAAAAGAGCTATATAGAAATATAAAGTATTATGATTTACCGTCAAAATCTTTACCAAAATTATATATAAACATTCAACATTATGCGTCTATATACTTTAAAAATCCTGCTGGAAAAAGTATAGGTCTTCAAAATGCTATTAATATACTTTGTATAAATCAAGAAAAGTCATATCATAATGCTTTAAATGATTCTTATTATACAGCTCAAGTTTTTATGAGAATTAATAGCTCTTCTATAGTACCTGATACTTATAATTATACTACTGTAAAACCATCTAGAAAAAAAAGTCCTAAAAAGCAAATAGATTATGATAAGTTATTTAATGAATTTAAAAAACTCTTAAATAGAGATATAACTAAAGAAGAAAAAAAAATAATTGACTTAGCTTATAAAATGGGGAAAACCAATCAGTTTTTAACTGATTCTATTTCATATAAAAAGAGATAGACTAAAAAATAAAGTCTATCTCTTTTTATTATATATTTATAAATAACATTTTTATCGATTCATATTGTGCAAATTCAACATTTTTTATTTCTTTTTTTTCTTTTTTGCAATCTTCATTATTTCCAATTAAAATTTCTGTATCTCCTAAATTATTATGTAAGTCATTTAATATATTAATAAAATCATCAACTTTAATACTCTCTTCATTAGATTTTAGTAGTGTTATATTTTTTCTTTCTTGGTCTTTATAAATAGATCCTATACCTGATAAAAGATTATCTTCTTTTATATATATTACTTCTCCACCTAAAGACTTTCCTTTTTCCAACTTACTTTTATAGTAGTCGAACTTAAAAAAGTTCGTAAATAGATTCTTCAAGGCTCTTGTTA
>CALESE010000055.1 GCA_937907205.1 uncultured Romboutsia sp.
AGTATTTTACAAGTCTTTTTTACTTGTGTCTACTTTAAGGGGCTCAGTTCATATATTTGTAGGAAGTTTTGATAAATCAGTTATTATTCCAGTAGCATATAATGGATCATCAGAAGGAGTTACATCAATAGCTACAGCAACAACAGCATATGTTTTTAATATGGCATTTATGAAAATAGCAGGAGAATCTGGTGTAGCAGCATTTACAACTATTAGTTATATATCTCAGTTTGGAACTTTAATTATGTTTGGAATATCTGATGGGATAGGTCCTATAATTAGTTATAACTTTGGGGATAAAAAGTATGATAGGGTTAAGTCAATACTTAAATTATCTGACGGTATTATATTAGGTGTTGGTATAATATTGTTTGTAATAATTTTTGCATTTGGAAAGACCTTAGTTTCAATGTTTGCAGGTGGTAATAAGGATGTTTTGGAATTAGCTATTAATGGATCTAAGATATATGCATTTGCATTTTTTATGAATGGATTTAATATAGTTAATTCAGGATACTTTACTGCTATAGGAGATGCAAAAGCATCTATAATTATAGCTGCTAGTAGAGGAATTATATTTATAATATTAGGTATAATAATACTGCCTATGATACTTGGAATAAGTGGTATTTGGCTTACAGTTCCATTTGCAGAACTGATGACATTTATAATAGGTGTAAACCTTATTACAAAAAATAAATCAGTAGAGCTTAATCATACACTAGATAATATTTAATTTCAAAAATGGGTTTTTATTACTAATAAAATATAAATTACTTATTATAAAATTAGAGCAATTTAGACAAACTATGGTTAGACAAAGTATATAGGAGGCTTAACTATGAAAAAAGGACTTATACCTGTAACGTTAGGTACAGTAGTAACAGCAACTGGTATTGCTTTAGATTCTAACCAAAGTAAAAAGTTTAAATGTAAAAGAAATGATTATACTAGTTTAATTGGGGCTGCCTTAGTAGGTGCAGGAGTTGCACATATTGTTTTGGGTGGTATAGATATAATGAAATACTAAAAAAGGAAAAGATATTACCATATGGTGATATCTTTTTTAAAATAATATTGATTAAAATATTTAAACTTGGAAAAACTTAAAATATAAATATTTTAAGGGGGCTAAATATGATGGTATTAAGTCGGGAAAATATAATCGAAGGACTTATAGAATTAAATGAAGAATCTGAATATAATAATGTAGAAATAATCGAAAATATTAGGAAAATATTAGATAAAAATAATATAGATAATATAGATAAATTAAAATTAATTAATAATGAACTAGGAAAAATAATATTAGCTTGAAAATTACACATAAATAAATGTGTAATTTTTTTATTTTATTTTAATTAAATAGTTTATAATATTAATAAGTTTAAGTATATTAAGGATAATATATGAAAATATTGACTTAATAGTATTACTAAGCTAATAATATAAAATAGATTAAATTGAAAGAGGTAATTTTGATGGAAAAAACTATAGTAGTTGTATGTGATAATAAAAATTGTTCTAATTTGCTAATAGAAGCTGGGAAAGAATTAAATATTAATATTAAATGTGAAACTCAAAATGGAGAAAAAATAAGTAATGAACTTTCTGTAAATGAAATAAATAGTTCAGTAGCTGTATTATTTGCAGTTGATAGAGCAATTGAGGAAATAGAAAAAATAGAGAGATTTATAGATTTTGAGTATTATGAAGTAGAGCCAAAATACATATTATCAGATGCTAAATCTGTATTAAAAGAAATAATAACTGATATAAATTAATCAAAAATGGTAACTAATTGTTACTATTTTTTTATATATTAAGGAATTATAAATTACATTATTTATGGATAAACTTTTACAAGGAGTATATAAAATGAAAGCTAAATTTGAAAATTAAAAAATATAAATAGAATTTGTAAGAGAGAAAATAAGTGATTTAGGTAGTAAAGCATTTAATATGCAACAAAATCTGTTTATAATCATATATTAGAATGTAAAAAGTATATAATTTGAAGGTTAAAGCAAATAAATATAATAAATAAGCTCAGATTAATTCTCTGAGCTTATTTCATTTAATATATACTTTAAATTTTCTAATGAATCATATAATTTATCTATTTTATCATCTGATAGAGTAGATAGTCGTTCTTTTAATGAATTTTGCATTTTTTTTAATTTTTCATCTAAATATGATTGACCTTTTTCAGTAAGGTCAATATTTATAATTCTTCGATCACTTTTATCAGGTATTCTTTCTACCATCTCTTCTTCAATAAGTTTATTTAGTAACTTTGTCATATTAGGTGTAGAGATGAAAAGTTTTTTACCAACTTCAGATATAGGCATCATTCCATCTTCATTTAAAATGTTCATAATTTGAAAATGAGAATGGTTAAAAGGATTTGGCGAAAATCCACAACTGCGAGCAACTAAATTTTTTTTAAATAAAGGTCCAATAACTACGAAGTTTTGGATTATATCCTCAAGTTTACTATTATTCATATCAAGTCCTCCGGAATTTTATATAAAACAATTATAATTACTAAAGTTTAGTATAATGCAATAGTATAAATTTTGTAAGGGTTAAGATAATAAATATTATTGACAATTAATAAAAAAATCATATACTTATATTTGTACAATAATTAAAAAGTATAACTATTATATTTGTATAATAATTAAAACATATAACTATTTATATATACAATAATATACATATGAATTATTGTAAATAGTTTAAATCTAATAAAAATTACTGGAGGTAAAATGACATATGCTTAAGATGTTAAAGTACTTAAAACCGTTTACAATATCCGTAATAACAGTAGTAGTGTTATTAGTAGTTCAAGCGGTATGTGACCTTTCATTGCCAGATTACACATCAAATATTGTCAATGTAGGAATACAACAAAATGGTATAGAAAATGCAGTTCCAAAAGAAATTAGAAAAAGCGAACTGGATAAATTAATGATTTTTATGACGGGTAGTCAGAGAAATCTTGTAGAGAAGAGTTATAGTGAAAAAAATGGTGATAAAACTATATACGAATTAAATACAAAAGATAAAGAAACTATAAGTGATTTAAACCCTATAATAACAAAATCAATAATGAAGGTATCAGCTATAGATATGGCAGCAAAAGAAGGAAAAATTCAAAATCTTCCTCAAAATGTAGATGTATGGTCATTATTATCTGATATGCCTAAAGATCAACTAAATAACATGGAAAAAGAAATTAACAAAGGATTAAGTAGCTTAGATGAAAATATGCAAGAACAAGCAGCTATTAACTTTGTAAAAAATGAATATCAAGAAATAGGTATTGATACAGATAAATTACAAACTAATTATATATTTGTTGCTGGGGCAAAAATGCTAGGTGTAGCAGTAATTAGTATGTTGGCTACAGTAGCTGTAGGATATATTGCATCTAGAATAGGTGCAGGTATGTCCAGATCAATTCGTAGTGATGTATTTAAAAAAGTTGTTGAATTTTCAAATGTTGAATTTGAAAAGTTTTCTACGGCATCATTAATAACAAGAAGTACAAATGATGTTCAACAGATTCAAATGTTTATGGTTATGTTTATAAGAATAGTTTTATATGCACCTATATTAGGAGCTGGTGGAGTATTAAAGATACTAAATACAGATACATCTATGGCTTGGATAATAGGTCTTGCTCTTGCAGCTATAATAACAGTGGTGTCAGTTTTATTTGGTCTTGCAATTCCTAAATTTAAGATAGTTCAAAAATTAGTAGATAAGCTAAATTTAGTAACTCGTGAGTCACTTACGGGAATGCTTGTTATTCGTGCATTTAGTAATCAAAAAATAGAAGAAAAGAAATTTGATGAAACTAATGCACTTCTTAGAAAAACTAATACATTTGTAAATCGTGTAACATCTACTATGATGCCTCTTATGATGTTAATAATGAATATTGTAACTGTTCTAGTTGTATGGGTTGGAGCTCACCAAATTGATAGTGGAAATATGCAAGTTGGAGATATGATGGCATTTATACAGTATTCAATGCAAATAATAATGTCATTTTTAATGATTACAATGCTTGCAGTTATATTACCTAAGGCATCAGTTTCTGCTAGTCGTATACATGAAGTATTAACTTCTGATGTGGCTATAAAAGACCCTAAAGAAGATAAAGAGCTAAACAAAGATAAAAAAGGATATGTAGAATTTAAAAATGTTTCCTTTAGATACCCAGATGCTGAAAATGATGTTATAACAAATATAAGTTTTACTGCTAAGCCAGGAGAAACTACTGCATTTATTGGAAGTACAGGTAGTGGTAAATCTACACTTATTAACTTAATACCAAGATTCTTTGATGCTACAGATGGAGAAATATTGGTAGATGGAGTAAATATAAAAGATATAAGTCAGCATAAATTAAGAAATCAAATAGGGTATGTTCCTCAAAAAGGTATATTATTCTCAGGAACTATAGAAAGTAATATAAAATATGGTTCAGAAGATATAAGTGATGAAGATGTTGTAAAAGCGGCTAGTATAGCTCAAGCTACAGAGTTTATAGAAAGTAAACCAGAAAAATACGAAACTGAAATATCTCAAGGTGGTACAAATGTATCAGGAGGTCAAAAACAAAGACTTTCAATAGCACGTGCACTTGCTAAGAAACCAGATATATTTATATTTGATGATAGTTTCTCTGCTCTAGATTTAAAGACTGATGCAGCTCTTCGTAAGGAATTAAAATCTCAAGTTAAAGATAGTACAATGCTTATAGTCGCTCAAAGAATAAGTACTATAATGAATGCAGAGCAAATAATAGTACTTGATGAAGGAAACATGGTTGGTAAAGGAACTCATGAAGAACTTCTAAAAAATTGTGAGGTATATAAACAAATTGCTCTATCTCAACTTTCAAAGGAGGAATTATAAAAATGCCAAAACCACGTGGACCTATGGGTAATAAACCTGAAAAAGCAAAAGACTTTAAGGGTACAATGAAAAAATTAATGGGGCATTTAAAGCCTTTCAAAATAGTAATGATATTAGTTGTAATATTTTCAATAGGAAGTGCAGCTTTTAATATAGTTGGTCCTAAGATATTAGGGAATGCAACAACTGAAATATTTAATGGATTAGTTAATAAAGTTAGTGGAACTGGTAGTGGAATAAATTTTGATAAGATAGGAAAAATATTAGCTACATTAATAGCATTATATTTTGTAAGCTTTATATTCTCATTCTTACAAACATTTTTAACTTCAGATATTTCTCAAAAAGTGTCTTACCAATTAAGAAAAGAAATATCTGAGAAGATAAATAAATTACCTCTTAAATATTTTGATAAAGTAACACATGGAGAGGTATTATCTAGAGTTACTAATGATGTAGATGTAATAAACCAAAATTTAAATCAAATATTATCTCAAGTAATTACTTCAGCTACTACACTTATAGGTATATTAATAATGATGATATCTATAAGTCCAATTATGACATTGGTTAGTTTAATAGTAATACCAATATCATTAATATTAATAGCACTAGTAGTTAGAAAATCACAAGGTTATTTTAAATCTCAGCAAGAATACTTAGGAAAAACTAATGGACATATAGAAGAAATATACAGTGGACATAATATAATGAAAGTATTCAATGGAGAAGAAAAAGCAATAAATGAATTTGAATATTTTAATGAGAATCTATATACATCTGCTTGGAAATCTCAATTTTTATCAGGAATGATGATGCCTATAATGATGTTTGTAGGAAACTTAGGATATGTAGTAGTTGCTATAATGGGAGGATACTTAACTATCAAAAAAACTATTGAAGTTGGAGATATACTTTCATTTATTCAATATGTAAGACAATTTAATCAGCCAATAGCACAAACAGCTCAAATTGCAAATGTTATGCAAGCAACAGCAGCTGCAGCTGAAAGGGTATTTGAATTTTTAGGAGAAGAAGAAGAAGTTGAAGATATAAAAAATCCTATAAAAACAAATGATATTAAAGGTGAAGTAGAATTTAAAAATGTTCACTTTGGATACGATGAAAATAAAATAATTATAAACGATTTTTCTATTGATGTTAAACCTGGTCAAAGAGTAGCTATAGTAGGTCCAACTGGTGCAGGAAAAACTACCATAGTAAAATTACTTATGAGATTTTATGAATTAAATAGTGGATCTATTTTAATAGATGGTCATGATATAAAGGAGTTTACTCGTGATGAATTAAGAAAAGTATTTGGAATGGTTTTACAAGATACATGGCTATTTAATGGTAGCATAATGGATAATATACGTTATGGTAACCTAAAAGCAACAAATCAAGAAATTATAAATGCTTCTAAATTAGCTCATGCTCATCATTTTGTAAGAACTTTAAATGAAGGATATAATACAGAGATTAATGAAGAAGGAAGCAATATATCTCAAGGTCAAAAACAATTATTAACAATAGCGAGAGCAATACTTTCAGATCCTAAAATATTAATATTAGATGAAGCTACTAGTTCTGTAGATACTCGTACAGAGATATTAATACAACAAGCTATGGATAATCTTATGAAAGGAAGAACTAGTTTTATAATAGCTCATAGATTATCTACTATAAAAAATGCTGATGTTATATTAGTAATGAAGGATGGAGATATAATAGAACAAGGAAACCATGAAGAACTTTTAAATAAAAATGGTTTCTATGCAGAGCTTTATAATAGCCAATTTGAAAATGGTGAAGCATCATAAAATATAATAAATATAGATAAACTCTATGTTTGTCCCTATCATACTAAAATATGATAGGGACTTTTTTATGTTATAGTAAACAATATTTAATCAATCATTTAGAATAAACTATCAGACATAGTTATATCAATATACTTGTTTTGAGAGTACAAGGATTTTGAGCAAATGATGAAATCGTTGGTGATATTAGCGAAGTGAATTTTTTATAAAAAATAATCGTAATTTAATTATAAACTTAAAATATTGAGCATATAATTTACAAAAGGTAAAGATAAATAATATATTCTATACGAAAGAAAATACATATCAAATAAAAATCATAGATAATAATAAAATAAAATCACATAAGAGAAATTATGATTATGAGCAAATCAAAAAATCAAACCAAAAAGGCTTATCAGAAAATATTTTCAAAAAAACTAAATTATTTCTTAAGGAGTGGGGTAGTATGCCAAATATAGTACTAACAAGAATTGACAATAGACTAATACATGGTCAAGTGGCTACAATGTGGAGCTCAAGTGTAGGAGCTAATTTATTATTAGTTGCAAATGATGAAGTTGCACATGATGATTTTAGGCAAGGTCTTATGGATATGGCAGCACCAAGTTTTGCACAAACAAGATATTTTACAATTGAAAAAACTATAAATATAATCCATAAAGCCAGCGATGCTCAGCATATAGCTTTGATATGTGAAACACCACAAGATGTATTAAGATTGGTTGAGGGTGGAGTATCTATAAAAAAAGTTAATATAGGTAATATGCATATGGCAGAAGGTAAAAGACAAGTATCAAAAGCTGTATGTGTAGATGATGAAGATATAAAAGCATTTAGAAAGCTTAGAGAATTAGGAGTTGAGCTAGAAATCAGAAGAGTCCCTAGTGAGTCTGCTGAGAATATAGAAGAATTATTTAAATAAGGGGGTAAGTATTTATGGAATTAAGTTTTATCCAAATTGGTCTTATTTTACTAGTTACAATGATAGCTGCAATAGACCAGTTCAATTTCTTAGAGTCTTTATATAGACCTATAGTAATGGGACCAATAGTTGGAGCTATCATGGGAGATTTACAAACAGGACTTATAGTTGGTGGTTCTTATGAACTTATGATGATAGGTGCAATGCCAGTAGGTGGTGCCCAGCCGCCAAATGCAGTTATAGGGGGAATAATGGCAACAGTATTTGCTATTCAATCAGGTCTTGATACTTCTGCTGCATTACCACTTGCAATACCATTTGCATTACTAGGGCAATATGCAGTTACAGCTTTATTTACAGTAATGTCTCCTTTAATGGGATTATGTGATAAAGCAGCTAATGAAGCTAATCCAAGAGGAATAGATAAAGTAAATTATATGGCAATGGGAATATTAGCAGTATTATTTGCACTAATAGTTTTAGCTGGATTATTATCAGGTCAAGCAATAGGAGAAACTTTAACTAAAGTACTACCTACTTGGGTATGGGATGGATTAACTGCATCAGGTAAGATGATGCCAGCACTAGGATTTGCAATGTTACTTAAAGTTATGTTAAGTAAAGAATATGCATTATTTATGATGTTAGGTTTTGTATTAGTGGCATATGGAAAATTACCACTTTTAGCTATAGCAATAGTAGGTATAGCTGCAGCAGTTTATGACTTCCACGTAAGTATGAAAACTAAAAATACAGGAGGAGGTATAGTAGATGGCATCTAATACAGAAACAATGAGAAGTCAAAGAGAGTATATTGATAAGAATGAAGGGGAAACTCTTGACAATAAAACTTTAAACCAAATGGCTTGGAGATCAATGTTTTTACAAGCATCATTTAACTATGAAAGAATGCAAGCTGGTGGGTGGTTATATTCAATACTTCCAGGACTTAAGAAGATTCATAAAAATAAAGAAGATTTATCAACATCAATGAAACATAACTTAGAATTTTTCAATTGTCATCCATTTTTAATAACATTTGTTATGGGGATAATATTATCTCTTGAACAAAAGAAAGCGGATATTCAAACTATACGTGCATTAAGAGTTGCAGCAATGGGACCTTTAGGTGGTATAGGAGATGCAATATTCTGGTTTACATTATTACCAATATCTGCAGGTATTGGAGCAAACCTTTCTCTTCAAGGTAGCATACTAGGACCAATTATATTCTTTGTATTATTTAATGTAGTACACTTAGGTCTAAGATTTGGTCTTATGCATTGGTCATATAAAGTTGGAGTTGATGGAATAGCTAAACTTACTAAAAATGCTAAAGAATTTACAAGATCAGCTACAATATTAGGTATGATAGTTGTTGGAGCATTAATAGCTTCATATGTAAGTATTACTTTAGTTACACCAGACTATTTGAGTATGTCTGGAACTATAGATTTACAAAGTATACTAGATTCTATAATGACATGCTTATTACCACTTGGATTAACATTTGGTATGTATGGATTAGTTAAGAAGAATGTATCTCCATTAGTTAATATATTAATATTAGTAGTTATTGGATTAATAGGAGCATATATAGGAGTATTTAAATTCTAGGAGGATACAAATGATTATAATAACAGGGCATGGTAATTTTGCAACGGGGCTTAAATCTAGTTTAGATTTAATAGTTGGAAATTATGATTTTATAGAGGCTGTAGATTTTACAGAAGAGAAGTCTCCAGAATACTTAAAAAAAGAAATAATAGATTTGATAAAAAAATCTAAAAATAAAGTTTATATATTCACTGATTTAGCTGGAGGTACACCATTTAAAGTAAGTAGTGAATTGACATTAGATTTTGTAAATGTAGAAGTTCTTTGTGGAACTAACTTACCTATGCTTGTTGAATCTACTATGATGGAGTCTTTAGGATGTGAAGTAGATATTGATTTAATAAAAGAAGCAGGAATAAATAGTATAAAACCAAAAACAAAGAAAATAGAGTTTGTAGAAGATGGAATATAAAGAGAACGCCACTTGGCGTTCTCTTTATATATGTTTAAATAATGTATTTAATAGAAGATACATATATATTAAAAAGATATAATAGATAATATCTATAAGTGATAAATAAAATATTTGATATAATTTAATTTAAGAGTTTTATTATAAGATAAATTATCATATTAAGTGCAACACATAAAAATATATGATAAATTATCATATTAAGTGCAACACATAAAAATATATAAAAAAATAG
>CALESE010000056.1 GCA_937907205.1 uncultured Romboutsia sp.
TTAATATATTAAATAGTGTACATAGTATGCTTCATATTTATTTTTATATAGCTACAAATCAATGAATCGCTACTGACTCGTTGTAATTTTATATTCTATAAAAGTGCAACATGAAGAGTTATGTAGAATAGAGGGAACTTCCCTAATTTCGGAAATTCCCTTAAGCATTATTTATAAAATTACATGGCTACAGCAAGATGCTATACCAAAAGTGGTAGTGTAAATAAATATGAATCAAATTTATGGAGTTCACCATCATCTCCAAATTGGTCTTCTATGGGTATACTTGGTAAAATAACTACTCCTGATTCTAATGGAAATTACACTGTAACACCTGCCCCAGAATATGAAGATTCAAATACCCCAACGGGATTGTATTGTTATACAATGTATGGAGGTGTAAGAAAAACATTTTATTTTAAAAGATCAATTAAAGAAATTTTTTTAACAGCTGGTATTGGGCACCAAGAAGAAACTTTTATAATAGTATATTTAGCATTCGGAAATAATAAATATCTTGGAAATGATAAATTAGATGTAGTGGTGCAGATAACGGCAGATAATCCAACTACTTTTATTGATTCTGTTTATTTTACAGTTGATAAAAATTCACAGCCCTCATTAACTAAAAGAATTTATAGATATATAAATATGAATAGAAGGTATAGAGCTAAAGTTATTTCATGTTCTCCAATGAGTGGAAGTAATTATAAAGTCACAATTCGTGATTAATTTCTTTCAAGTTCAATTTTTATATAACTAAACATTGAACTTCAAAATCAAATGCCAGTAATACTTCAAAGTGGACATGTATTTCAGGGTGATAGCAAAGCCTTACCAAAGATAGTAACAAATAGTAAGCTTGGATCTTTTGTATTCAGGGGTACTTCTTGGGACTGGTCTAACTTGGTATTCAGTGGTTCTGCTAACACCCTGCAATTTGTTCCTGATCCTAATGATGGTGGTTTACAAGGAGACTTCAGTATAGGTAAAGGATCTGTTACTTCAGCTTATCCAAACAAACAATCTACTTTTGATTTTGATCCTAGCAAAGTATTTGAAATAGAACCTGCGGGTGGAACAGGCTCTTTTGACTTGAAGGCAAGAGAGTTGTCTTATACTTGGAAGTTTGGTCCTATCCTTGCATCTTACCAATATACTAAATCAGATAACAATATAGTATTTAATGAAGGTAAATTTTTATTTACAGGTATTTCTAATTCTTCAACAGGTGTAAATCACAATACAGTTTATCCCCAAAATAATATAGAAGGAAGTACTTATATTCAATATCATTTCCTTGATATAGTACGTTCTTCAGTTTCTTCATCGTCTAATAATTGGCAAAATCAACCAGATAACAATTCTGCTACTGACTATACTGTTTCTTTTTCTATAGGTCCTAACAATACACATGAAGTAGCTTATACTGAAGTAAGATTAATAGGTTTTTCTAATGAAGCTTTGGGATGGGAATATTTTGAACCTTCATCATCTTTTGGAACAATTAAACTGGATCATCCAAGAAAAGTTCCATTTATAAATGAAGAAAATCAACGTTCTTTACCTGATGCTAACTTACCTAAAGAATTCACTTTGTTGAAAGTTTGGCAAAAACCTAACCTTTTCTATTATACCCACTTGAAGTTTATAAATTTGGATTATATAGATTATGATAATCCACCATCTAATGCAAATGTAATGGAACATTGGTATTCAAATTGGGATGTAAAAAGAAGAGAAATATTGCTTTACATAGAATTTGGAATAAGCCCTAATGGTGGTAAGACAATATGGTGGAATGGCGTTGAGTCAGATCCAAATATAGGTGGTACTATAGGAGCTAAGCTTGTATCTAGAGGAATCACTTCTATAGTACCTAATGACATCAACAAATACTTAACCGCTACTTTACTCAATTATTCTACTAAACCAGGAAATGTAAACGGTAGACCAGAAGGTGAATCTACAAACAACAGATATAACATATCTACATCTACTGCAACAGTTCATGGTAATAAAGCATTCAAATTTGTTAGAATTCCTATATGGACGGATTTACCAAATGATGAATATGCTAACAACAGTGAAAATACTGTTCAGAAATATGAATGTATCAATTTTTCTGATGTACCAACAAATACTACAGCTACTCATAATGAAGATAGTGGTATAGATGCAAATACAAAGAGAAGATCTGATGAATATTGGGCTAAATATCAAGCAAATTCTGAATCAGCAGAAAAATTTCAGATAGGTCGAAAAAACAGAACTAACAATTGGAGAACAGATGTTCATATAGATTTGTTCTACAAGAAAGATTCTTTAAAATATAAAGGATCAACTGATGGTAAGACAGTAACTTCTAAATAGAAAGAATTTAAATTACATTATGGCAGATTACGGAAATAATTTTACTTCAAATAGTGGAAATTACAATTACAATACAAGAGGACATTCTTATGATGATTCAGGATGGGTTATTGTTGGATTAACAAATTCTGGTAATGTATCCCAACCTATTCCACACCCTAATGGTGCCGAATTTACAGGTAACAATACAACTTGTTATTTCTATACTACTAATCACATGGCTAATCCAAATAGGGAAGTAAAGACTGGTAATGATTATGTTGCTTATTTCAATTGGGCTACAGATAATAAGAATACCAAAGGATCCATAGATGGAGATTTCAATTTCTATCCATTTGGAAGCAAAACCGATTCTAGATTTATTGAACCAACAGGATTGGATGATACTAAACATGGTATAAGTCCTTATAGTAATTCTAACAACAATGTCATATCTAGAACTAACTTAACTGTAAAAGGTACAACTTTTACTGCAGGTTATCGTAGACATAAGATACAATATGAACCAAGCATAAGATATGATTTAGCTAGTTACAATTATGGTACAAATGACAATTATAAAAGTGATGGTAAGACTAAAGCAACTGGTAGTAGTGTTGTAACACAAAGATATGATGCTTTTCAAACTTTCTACAATATAGAAGATCCATATGGTATACTTAATGTTTCTATATCAAATCATGATGATGCAAAATCAAGTTCTCCAACTTTCTGTACATTAACAAATAATAAATCAGAATACAGAATAAGTCATTCATATACTTACAATCCTTATAAGAATTCCGCTACTTGGAATAATACTAATTATCTTTCATTCACATACAATACATTGCCTACTTATCCTAAGGAATTAGTTTTTACTTATGGATCTAATTACAACTCTATTTCTTATGATGGTGGTACTATAACTGTTGAAGCTAAAGCACGTTATAATGGCAGTTATGACAGATTTACTACTTCTACTGCTAATGATGATGGTTTCTCTTCTTATAAGAGATATGTAGATGTAACATATAGCTTATCTACATTTAATAGTTCTACTAAACCTACAGGTTCTAATACATATACATTCAGAATATGGCAACCTGGTTCTAAGTTAGGAATATCTTATAATTGGTCTATAGATAGTAATCCATCTTGGGTACATCTTTCTACTACAAAAGGAAATACAACAAAGATAACATTTGATGACCAAGGTGATGACAAACCAAGTGTTGGTGGTACTCTTTCATTATCATTGAACAATACTAATATTTCTAATGGTGGATCTACTACTGGTTCTGTTTCTGGTGTATCTTGGACAGCTCCTACTAATAAAGCTGCTCGTTCTTGTGTACTAAGACAGAATATGACTGTTACTAATTGTTGTGCACAAAACATTACACCAAAAGATACTAAAGGACAGCCATATCAAACATTGACTTTGAAACAAAATGGAATGTATTGGAACAATCCATCATTTGATATGAAATGGAAAGTAACACAAAAAAGCAAGACAACAACTACTTATAATGATAATTATGAACATGGTTGGCCTACTGTTAGTATAGGGGGTGTAGAAACTTCAGATGGTACAGAAAAGACAACTGGGTGGAATTACAACACATCGTCAAAATCTGTTTCTATTATAATGCCAACAATAAGCAGGCCTTCGATAAATGCTTACAGTAGTGGTAAAGTAACTATAACTAAAGGATCTAATGATGCAGTATCTTATAAAGGCGGTAGTATAACTATCAATTTAGATCCAAATATCACATTCAAACCTGGTTTTATTTCGGGTGTTTCTGAACGTACTTGGACAATATCTAATATAGTAAATAATGCAACAAATCAAGAATATTGGATGTTAAATAAATTTAATGATATTGTTATAAAACTTCCTGCTATAGCTGCTTCAAATCAAGCTTTTGGAGATGCAACATTGTCATGGAGAAATACCGGTACTAAAACTTTAACATTTTCTAAATCAAACAGAATATGGAATAATTCTAATTCTGATGACAGTTTTACTGCAACATTAGATTCTAACTTACCTTATATTGGTAGTTGGTCAGCTTCTGCTAGTGATGGCACACTTAGATTTACATCTACTACTAGAAATTCAAGTTCCACATCTGGTACTATATCATTTTCAGGATCTACTTATCAAAATAATATATTAACACCAAGTCCATCTACTATAACTATATCTCAAAATGGTACAAATATATCAGGTGCTATCAATATAAAAGCAGAAGGTACTGGTGTAAAAACATGTACTAGTTCAGTAACATATCCTATAGATGGTAGTACAACATCTGGTTCTTTTACATTAAATGATGCATTACAAAGATATGTTACAGGAGCTGGAACTTTAACAGCAGATATATATGGCCCATCCGGAAATATTAGTGTTAATGGAGAATCAATTTATGTTAATAGTTCAGGAAGTCCTTCAACAGATAGTGAGGCTTCTAAATCACAATCTTGGTCTATATCGGCGACATCTAATATAGTAAGTACTAATCCATCAGGAGGAAATCCAATAATATCAGGAACCATCAAACCATTATCACCAGGTTATCATTATGAATACAAATTAAATAGTGGAAGTTGGCAAAGAAGTACATCATTTAGCATTGGATCTAATATTGGTTCTGTTACTGCAAATAGTAGTGCTACATTAACAGCAACTACTTATACTGACGTAAAAGATGGTATATATAAATATGAGAGAGGACATTATAAAAGAAATTCTACTTCAGAAGTAACACATAAAGTAACTATAAGAGTTGTAGATGACCATGATGGTAAAAAAATTTATGAAGGTGGATCAGATTCAAAAAACCAAAACGGAGATTCTGGAGAAGATTATTACAAAGGTGGATCTTGGACTATAACCCCAGCTAATGATTATAATTGTATTGTTAGTACAACAGAAATTAATTATACTGGTAGTGAATATGTATCTTCAGAATCTGGTATTGGAGCATTTGATGTAACTCCGGATTGGTATGCTTCTAATACTTCATATCCTGATGGAAATAATTCAGTTGATGGGCCAGGTTATGTATCAGATTATTCAAATACAATAAGTAGAGGTTCTGTAGATAATGCAACACCAAATAGTGAATTATTTGGAGTAGATAAGACATTTCAACCAAATGAAACTATTTCACAGGAATATGGTGTAAAATCATCAAGCCCGGATATTATAACAAAAACAACATCAACATCTGGTAGTATTACATGGAAATATAAATATTTATATTCTGTTATTTCAGATGATTCATATGACCCTTGGCATTTTACAAAACATGAGGCAGATGGTAGATATGATCCACCAGCTGATACCGTCAATACAAAATATTATAGATGTGTAAACAATAATGGAAGCGGATGGGTAAGATTAACAACAAGTAATATAACATTTACAGCAATTAAAACAGGTACTTATACTGTTGAAATTGCTTGGATGACAACTGATTCTAATGGTAATTATACTACTGATGGGTATAAAGGATATAGTAAACATAAAATTACTGTAGGACAAATAACTAGAATATATAGATTACTTGTTAGTATTAGTGGAGGTTCCGATAAAACTGCATTTGATACTACTGATTGGACATTGACTGCAACAGTTACTGCTCAATACAAAGATGGTTCTGGATCATGGACAAATACCACTACACCATCAGGAATTTCATATTCTTGGAGCGGAGCATCTGGTTCTGGTAGTACTGCAACAGTCAAAGTATCTTCAGTTCCTATGGGATCTGATGGAAGTCATATTGGTACAAAGAATGTTTCTGTTACAGTTTCATTATCTGGTTATACTAGTGGTAATGCAACAGTTACACTTGGTAGATATGGTAAATCTTATTACAATGCTTAATTTACAATGCTTAATTATTTTATATACCCTGAAATGGGAGGATCTAAATCCTCCCATTTTTATTTCAATTGCTTAACTTCTCTATCAGTGATATAACCTTCTTCATCTAACCATTCTACAATATAATATCCTTTTTTCAAACAATCAATATCATATAATTTAGCTGTGAACCAATCTTCTGATGGTTTCCATCTTGAACCATCTTCATGTGCAATAATAGGTTCCTTGCATTTAGTATGACCTACAATCTGAGTCCAAGTACTCATGCATTTGGTTTCATGGTCGTAATCTTCATACATATCAGACAACAATGCTTCTGGTCTTACCCAAAGTGGACCATTCAATGGATCATTTCCATAAGGATCGAAATGTGAACCATAAGTAAACTTAAAATTCTCAAAGCTATCAACATCAATCATATTGATAGGAATACTTACCTTATGACGTTCATGAATCCATTTGTTTGTTACACCAGCATGGGTATAAATGATTCTATTTGTCATATCAACAAAAGAAAATCTAAGCTTTCTTGATTTGACACAATCCTTCAACAACTGTCCTGCAAGCAACTGGGTTACTTGGTTATATCCACTGTACTTATCTTCCCCATCAATAAGATAATGGAAATCATGATTGCCAATAAGCATATAGAACAAACCATCTTCTTTGTTATGTTTCTTCTGTAATGCAAGCAAATTCTTAAAACCTTCTAATTGCTGTTCTGGTGTAATTTTTTCATAGGTGTCAAAATAATCACCTAAAGTAATTACTTCATACAATGTGGTATTTGGGTCTTCTGGTTTTTCCAAATTATAGATAGTATTGAACTTATCATAATTACAATGAATATCACCTACAACTAACCTTTTTGTCTTCTGTACTTTCATGTTATTTCTTTTCCATTAATGTTGATAATGTTAGTCCTACTGAACCCCATAATGGTTGCAATGAAAAACCAAGCATAGATCTGAAATCAATGAGATGTTTGTCATACCAATCATTCATATCTTCCAATAATTTATCTGCTGCTTCTTTGGTGTCTTCACATTCTTCTACCATTTTCCACAACTCATCTAATGAATTAGGATCATCAATTGTACTAGGATCATTCTTATAAAACTCACTAGCTTTCTTAACGGATTCTAAGGATGATCCTAAAGTACGTCCAAAATATTTTACACTTACATCTGTCAACTTACCCATTTTATTGTGCTGTTAATTTAAATTCTAGATACTGTGGTTCATCATCAAATGAATATTTGCTTCCTTTTAGCATTGTTTCAATATTATCATGAATTAAGCTATTCAAAAAGAAATCACCAAACCACCCATCACCTACTCGTTTTGGTTCTGATGTAAAAAGAAATAATTTATTGTCTTTATTTACAGCAAACCAAATTCCAATATTTTTATTTTCTCCCATGTTTTATCCTTCCATCAAACCTATTTGCTTAGCACAAGCAAAATTATATTGTGCTTGAGTTATCTTTTTTCCTTTTACTCTTGAATTATATTCAGACGGCAATACGTTATCAACATTCTTACTTGTATGTATCAATCCTTCAAAGGGAACATTATCCAATTTAGTTGTCAATATTACTTCATAAACATCTAACATAAGTGGAAATTTCTCATCTATACCTTGAATCTTGACATATTTCGTTACAGGATAGAAAAAATCTTCTGCTAATTTTTCATAATTAGGCTTTTCCTTATTCTTATCATGAAATTTGATGTAATCATAAATATCTCCATCCCCATAATTTCTCTCTTCGAAATATGAAACACCTATATGTGGATATTCATCAGTCACTGGAAAATCATCAGTCAATGGATATATTTGATCTACATGAACCACAATATCACTATCAAATATATTATAACATTTGATATTCAAAGTCTGTTTGTTATTATGAAGAATCTTCCAAGCTTCTTTTGAATATGGCATAGCACCAACATAAGAATAATTGACTACCTCCCTATCAATTTCTTTAGCATAATAAAATATGTTACATACATCAAATGGCTTATGCAACTGATGAAGTTTCATATCAGCTGGCAATATCAATTCATCAACACAACTGGTATATGCAAATCTCCAAATCTTATATTTCTTAGTTTCCATTTTAGTCAATTTTATAAGGTGATGGCATCAAATCATCATCAATACAAATATAATTGCAATAAATATCTTTTCTTTCTGGTTTATATCTTTTAATATAAGATGCTATATAAGGGCTCTTTCCAGTAAGAATTTCCATCATCTTTTCTGTTGGGTGTGCATCATCATCCATAATCTTATGAATATCATCAGCCATTACCACATCCATTGTCGGATAGAGATTGCAATTAATTATTGTACTTACTACAAACTTTCTCATTATCTATCTTATTTACCTATCTTATTTACGATATCTAACATTAGGAATATCTCCCAAATATGTAAATGACACTTCTGACTTGTCATATACTTCTTTATCATATTCTGTTCCAGAAATCTGATTAATAACTTCTCTTGTATATTCAGTTGGTGTACCATCTGAATTAGCATAATCAGATTTCCAAGAAGTATCATCCTTCAATACAAATATCTGAAACAAATATGTGCAAACTTCATCACAAACCTCATAATATGGAACTGATACCTGTACAATGACAATATCTTTTTCTAATGGAATAGGATAATGACCATTTGAACCAAAATCCATTACTTCTACTTTATTCTTATCAAAATCTTTAATCATAGTGCATTTTATTAAATGTTCTACATTCTAAATGTTAATAGCAGGAAGTGAATCAACAAATTCAAAATATATTCTAGAATCTTTATCAAGAACATCACTTACCTTGAATTCTGGATGATTCTCAATAATCCAATTAGCAAATTCTACTGTTGGTGTACCATCTTTATCAATCAATGTGGCATTC
>CALESE010000057.1 GCA_937907205.1 uncultured Romboutsia sp.
ACAATAATCTTGAAGAATCTATTTACCAACTTTTTTAAGTTCGATTACTATAAAATAAATTATACATTAAGTAAAAAATTTGACGTAATTTTGTTGACATAGACAAAAAATTTTGATAAATTAGAATGCAACCAAAGAAATAATTTTAATTATAACTTAATACAAATATCACTCGTATATACTCAGAAATATGGTCTGAGAGTTTCTACCGAGATACCGTAAATATCTTGACTATGGGTGAAATTATTATAACAGAATATCAAATCAAGTAAATTTGTAGGCTGATATAAATCCCTATGAGTTAGCTATAAGAAGATATTTTGAAGAATACCTGTATAGTAATTTCACTTTTATGAGAATAAAATAAGGAATTATTATACAGGTATTTTTATATTTAAATAAAACACGAACTTAAATGTTTTTAAAATAATAAAAATTCGTAAAAATAGAAAGGGGAAAGCTACTATGGCAACTATATTAAAAGAGGGTTTAACATTTGATGATGTTTTATTAGTACCTCAAAAATCAGAAGTATTACCTAAGGATGTAAAAACAGAAACATACCTTACTAAAAGTATAAAATTAAATATACCTCTAATGAGTGCAGGTATGGACACTGTTACAGAATCTAAAATGGCTATTTCTATGGCTAGACAAGGTGGTATAGGCATAATTCATAAAAATATGTCTATAGAGGCACAAGCTCTAGAAGTAGATAAAGTAAAAAGAAGTGAAAGTGGAGTAATAGTAGATCCTTTCTATTTATCTAAAGACCATACTATACAAGATGCTGATGATATAATGGCTAGATATAAAATATCAGGAGTACCGATAGTAGACGCTAATAAGAAATTAATAGGAATAATAACTAATAGAGATATAAAGTTTGAAGATGATATGAATAAAAGTATAGAAGATGCTATGACTAAAGATAACTTAGTAACAGCTAAGGAAGGAATAAGTCTAGAAGAAGCTCAACAAGTACTTAAAAAGAATAAAATAGAAAAGTTACCTATAGTAGATGAAGAAGGTCATTTAAAAGGCTTAATAACTATAAAAGATATAGAAAAGAAAATACAGTATCCAAATTCAGCTAAAGATTCATGTGGTAGATTATTATGTGGAGCAGCTGTAGGTATAAGTGCAGACCTTATGGATAGAGTAGATGCATTAGTAAAATCTAATGTTGATGTAATAGTTTTAGATAGTGCACATGGACATTCAAAAGGTGTTATGGATGCAGTTAAGAAAGTTAAAGAAGCATATCCACAACTTCAAGTTATAGCAGGTAACGTAGCAACAGCTGAGGCAACAGAAGACTTAATAAAAGCTGGAGCTGACTGTGTTAAAGTTGGTATAGGTCCAGGTTCTATATGTACAACTAGAGTAGTTGCAGGAATTGGTGTTCCTCAAGTAACTGCTGTTATGGATTGTGCGAAAGTAGGTCATAAATATGGAGTACCAGTTATAGCAGATGGTGGTATAAAGTATTCAGGCGATGTTGTTAAGGCTTTAGCAGCTGGAGCATCTGTATGTATGATGGGTTCTTTATTTGCAGGAACTGAAGAAAGTCCAGGAGAAATAGTTCTTTACAAAGGTAGATCATACAAAACATATAGAGGTATGGGATCTATAGGAGCTATGGAAAAAGGGTCTAAAGATAGATATTTCCAAAATGATGCTAAAAAACTTGTCCCAGAAGGTGTAGAAGGAATGGTTGCATACAAAGGAAAAGCAGAAGAAATAGTATATCAAATGATAGGTGGATTAAGAGCAGGTATGGGATACTGTGGTGCAAAAACACTACAAGATTTAATGGATACTGCTACATTTATAAAAATAACAGCAGCTTCTTTAAAAGAAAGTCATCCTCATGATATAACAATAACTAAAGAAGCACCAAACTATAGCACACAAGGAGAAATATAACATATGAAGCATGAATTAGTACTTGTCGTAGATTTTGGTGGACAATACAACCAATTAATTGCAAGAAGAGTAAGAGAAAATAATGTATACTGTGAAATAATTTCGTATACTACAGACATAGAAAAAATAAAAGCAATGAATCCTAAGGGGATAATATTTACAGGCGGACCTAATAGTGCTTACTTAGAAGATTCGCCAAAGATAGCTAAAGAAATATTTGAAATCGGAGTTCCTATATTAGGAATATGTTATGGGATACAAGTAATGTCTCATATACTTGGTGGTAATGTAAGAAAAGGAACTAATGCAGAAAAAGAATATGGAAAAACAGAAATAACATATAATGAATCGGCTATATTTGAAGGAATATCTACAAATATAGTATGGATGAGCCATACTGACTTAATAGATAAACTTCCAGAAGGGTTTAAGTCAATAGCACAAACTAAAGATTGTCCAGTTGCAGCTATGGAGAATACAGAGAAAAAGTTATATGGGGTGCAATTCCATCCAGAGGTTGAACATTGTCAAGAAGGAGATAAGGTTCTTAGAAATTTCTTATATAATGTTTGTGGTGTTACTGGAGATTGGACGACAGATTCATTTATAACTGATAAGATAAAAGAATTAAAAGAGATAATTGGAGATAAAAAAGTATTATGTGCTTTAAGTGGTGGAGTTGACTCATCAGTAGCAGCAGTACTTGTTCATAAGGCTATAGGAGATAATTTAACTTGTGTATTTGTTGATCATGGTTTACTTAGAAAAAATGAAGGTAACGATGTAGAAAGAATATTCAGAGATAAGTTTGATATGAACTTAATAAGAGTTAATTGTGAAGATAGGTTCTTAGGCAAATTAAAGGGAATTACAGAACCTGAAGCTAAGAGAAAGATAATAGGTGAAGAATTCATAAGAGTATTTGAAGAAGAATCAAATAAGCTTGGAAAAATGGATTTCTTAGTACAAGGAACTATATATCCAGATGTGGTTGAAAGTGGACATGGTGAAGCTGCGACTATAAAATCTCATCACAATGTTGGGGGGATACCTGAAGATATAGAATTTAAAATAATAGAACCTTTAAGAGAGTTATTTAAGGATGAAGTTAGAAAAATAGGTTTAGAGCTAGGAATAGATGAAGATTTAATATTTAGACACCCATTCCCAGGACCAGGACTTGGAATAAGAGTTATAGGTGAAGTAACCAAAGAAAAATGTGATATTTTAAGAGAAGCTGATGCTATATACATGGATATATTAAAAGAGCATGGCTTATATAAAGAAATATGGCAAGCATTTGCTACATTACCAGATGTAAAAACAGTTGGAGTTATGGGAGATGAAAGAACTTATGCATATTTAGTAGGTATAAGAGCTGTAACATCTTCTGACGGAATGACTTCTGATTGGTATAAGATGCCATATGATGTATTAGAAAAGATATCTAATAGAATAGTAAATGAAGTTGATGGAGCAAATAGAGTAGTTTACGATATAACTTCAAAACCGCCAGGAACAATAGAGTGGGAATAACAATAGGTAAAATTAATTACAAATATTAAATTTAGTTAAGCATTGAAAATACTAATTATAAAACCCCTTTAAGACTTATTAATAGTAAGTTTTAGAGGGGGTTTATTAAAATTTGCAACCTTTTTGCAACCAATATTACTACATTTATTATTGATATTTTTTATAATAGTTTATATACCTATGATATTCATCTTCATAGTACACTTATTTACTATTATATAATGTTTTGCAAAGTATTTTTATCTTTTTACATATTGATTAGATCTAATATTCTTTTCTATTGTATCATCATAAACAACATCTATTAAATTACTTAATTTATTAGCCACAGTTTTATTGATATTAGGATATAAATGACCATAAGTTCCTAATGTAGTTTCTATATCCTCATGACCGAGCCTATCTCTTATTACTAACGCATTTTCACCCAATGATATTAATAAACTTGCATGACTATGTCTTAAAGCATGTGTTTTTATCCTATGAACATTAGCAAGTTTTGAATGCCTATCTATAATTTTTTTAGAAAGTCCTTTAGGTAAAGGTAGTCCATTATAAGAAAGTACATATTTAGATATTATGTTTTTGCTTTGTATTTCCTTCCACTTTTTTAAATAGTTTATTGTATCATCATCAAGTGCTATAACTCTATTACTAGCCTTCGTTTTTGGATCACCAATATAAAATGAAGTAGAATTTTTATAGTACATAGATTTATTAATTGTAAGTGTTTTTTCTTCAAAATCTATATCATTATCCCACTCTAAGGCTTGAGCTTCACCAAGTCTAATACCAGTCATAAATAAAAACCAAATAAGAGTGAAAGAAAAATGTTCATAATAGTCAGAAGTATTAAAAGTAGACATTACTTTTTTAAATTCTTCTAAAGTCCAAAAGTCTATTTTTACTTTGCTTTTCTTTATATTACCAACTTGCTTAGCTACATTTGATTGAAGTAGCCCAAGCTTTACGGCTAAATCTAAGCTCATTTGAAATAAGCCATAAATATTTCTTATATAAGAATTAGAATAATTTTCGGATAATTTATTTTGCCATTTTTTTATCATTGGAGGATTAATATCTTTTAATTTCCTATTAAAAAAGAATTCAAAATGTAATCGAGCAGAAGATGTTCGATTCTCGAAAGTTGTAAGACTAACAGACCTTTTATAGTCCGGTTCAAAATATGTTTCATAAAATTCTTTATAACTCATAGTGGAGTTTATTTTAACAGCAGTTTTAGAATAATTATTCATATATTCGTCATAAGCCAGTTTAGCTTCTTTTTGTGTTTTAAAACCTCTTTTCCAATGTCTTATACGGTTACCTTTTTCATCGTAACCTAGATTCGCTACAAAATACCACTTTTTTGTTTTAGAATCTTGATAAATATTAGATAATTTAGGCATATTTAAATACTTCTTTCTATATTTATTTTAAAACCAAGTATTTCTTCAACGGCTTCTAAAGGAACTCTACCTAAACGTCTATTTTCATAATATGTAAAACCCTTATTAACCATAAGTCTTTTAGCTTTTCTTATAATATCAGAAGATTGAGAATTTCCAAAACCTAACTCAGTTAAATCTTTTTTTGTTATTGTCATAATAGTTATTCCTTTCTAATTTTAGTGTATTTTACAAGGCTATCAGTAAATTTTAAACATGAATTACTAAAGTCAGGAGATTTCCTTGTATAAGTTTTTGTATATACTACATCGTTATTTGATAAATTTAATTCATGTTGTATTTTTAATAAATTTATTTCAGGAAGTTTTAAATTTTGTGATTTAAAAAAAGCTTTTTGTTTATAATTTTTTATATCTATGTCTTTAGAAAAATATTTGCTAACATATCGACCTCGATTATCTTTACTATCTACATCTATTTTATTTATTTTAAGAAATCCATGACCCCATACATCAGTTAATTCTTTATTTTTTATGTAAAGTAAACTAAAAAAAATTATATGATAATGAATAGCACCTCTTTTTTGTTTTTCCCATACAGCCAAGTATTTTAGTTGTGATTTTTTAGTTTTGTATATTTTATAATTTAGTCTTTTTATAAACTTGTTAAATTCTTTATTGGTATATTCAACATCTGTTATAAATTTAGTATTATCATCAAAATTACAATCTATTATTCTGGCTATTTCCCAACGCATTTTATTATAATGTTTTTGTTTTCTTTTAATTTTGTCATAAATATCAGACGTTTTTTCTTCTTTTTTTTCATGTATATTATTTTCATTTAAAATATCTTTTTTATGAGTATTGTTTATTGAGTAAAAAACAGGATTTTCACTGTATTCCCAAATTTCAATGTTTGTTGGTGTTTCGATGATTTTAACATTATAAAAATCAAGTTTTTTCAAAATAATAAAATTCCTTTTTAAAAATTTTGATAGAGTAAATTTCTCTAGATGTTGTCCTATATATCAAGTATAGATATAAGATACTCGCAAGCTTCGTATCTTTCTACTTTGCTTTATTGTATTTTTAGCACTCCGTTCGGTATTGCTACGCAAACCGTAAAAATACAATAAAGCAAAGTCTAGTTTTTGGATTCTTGATATTTACTTAGATTTTTTATAAAGTCATAGTTTTTATAATCTAGAAATGGAGCTTCATATAATTTTGGTTTAGACCAACCTAGACCATCTAAATATATATATCCACTTCCAACAGTGTTAATAGAGTGTAAATCCTTAATATTATCACCAAAAACCATTCTATATGATTCACTAGACATATTGCCAAGTGCAAGGCGCACAGAGAGATTATCTCTAAGCTCTGTAGGTATGTTTTGTGCATTAGGTTGCTGTGTACTTAGAACACAAAATACACCCATTTCTCGACCTTTTAAAATGATTTCTGATAAATATGCCATTGTTTCATTAAAAACTTTTTTATCAGCGCTAGCACGATATGCTCCAAGCTCATCAAATATGATAAATACTGGCTTTAGTTTATAATCTACAAAAGAGTGACCATATACAAAGTTACTAGCATTTTCTTTGTATTCTATAAATCTATTTTCCATGACTTCTTTTACTATTCTTGTAAGTTTTGCAATATTATTTACATCACTTGCTACGTAATCAGAGCCTAATATATTTTTTAAACTTGCAAGGTCTGATCTCTTAGGGTCACATATATACACATCTGATTTCATTTTCATCATCTCAATAATTAGATAATTTATAAATGTTGTTTTACCTCCACCAGTAACACCGGCTAATAATAAATGGGGTTGCTTAGCTATATTCCAACTTAGATTATTGTTAAGAGGAATATTTGTACTATTGTTATAAATTAGTTTGTTATTAGATATAACTATACGATTATCTTTGTTTCTCTTAAATATATAGTCGCAATAAGATATATTATCTAATTTATTTTCTAATGGTAAATTGAGTAGAGCGGATAAGGAAGTATCAAGATTATTTAATTTATCTGAAAAATTATCTCCTTGTTTATATGCCCTTATAGTTATATTTTCATCATCTTGTAAAAAACCAAATATAGCAAAGTTAATAATAAATCCAGCACTATCAGTAGTATAGAGATTATTAGTTTTTATGTAATATTTTAATAAATTTTCAATACTATTTTTTCTTTTTTGTTCACTTAGTACATAGAATTTCCATATATGATAAACCATATAAAAAAATAATGGAAATATAAGTATACTTAAAAAATTAGGTATTATAGGTAAATTTATAAGAGAATTAGTGAAAATGAACACAAAAAAAGTTAAAAAAATACAGATACCCAGTTTGATTTTTTTAACTGGGTATTCTGTTTTTATAATGTTTACTATTTTAAATTTATTTTTCATAGTGATACCTCTCTATGCAAATTCTACACTATCAGCTTTTGCTGTAATATTTATATTACCTTTAGAAAAGTATGAGCCTACTTCTAGTCCTTTAAATACGACTTGTGTACCTATTGGTATATCCTTCGTTTTTTCTAAATCAACTAGAGGTGTAATGTTTTCTACTTTAACACCTATTTTCTCCATTTTGTGAGAAGGAAGCACAACACTATATCTATATCCGATTAATTTATCTGTTTTTTCTCCGTCTTTATATTCATACACTGGAGCTATATCAGCTAGTAGCATAGTAGATCCAAGACTTTTAGGGTCTATTGTTAAATCTGTTATTTTTAATGTCATTATTTTATATCTCCTTTATTTATTAATTAAATATTTATAATAATTTTTATGAATTTTAAAATTATACACTTAGGTTGGATACTTTTTTATATGATAGATTGTCAATACAAGTGCAACACTTTATATTTATGTTG
>CALESE010000058.1 GCA_937907205.1 uncultured Romboutsia sp.
TATCACCTTTTTTTATTGGTAAATTTAATTTATCTAATTTAATTTTTTGAGTATAGTTATTTTCTTTGCTACCATTTGGCAAAACTACTTTATAACTATATTTTGGTTCATAAACAAGTTTGCCTTGTTTACTTAAAAGAACTTTCTTTTTACCAATATAATCATCTTTATTTATTATAGTTTTAGATGTAAAATTATCAAATCCGTAATCTAACAGTGTTCTAGAATCAAGATATAAATTATCTCCTTCAGTTTTAAAAACTGCAGCAATTAATCTCATATTATTTTTGACACCACTAGATAAAAGACACTTTCCTGCAGCATCTGTATATCCAGTTTTTATTCCATCTACTATTTCATATTTAATTGGAATATCTTGTCCCTTATATTTAATTTTATTATTAGAAGTTAAAAATTTATTTGTATTTACAAAATATCTTTCATATGGATAATTTTGTGTAGCAGGATAACTTATAGATTTAGTTTTCACAATATCTTTAAAAACTTCATTATTCATAGCTTCTCTAGCCATTAAAGCCATATCATATGCAGTTGTATAGTGATTATCATCAGGTAATCCATGAGGATTGTTAAAATGAGTATTTTTAGCACCAATAGATTTTGCCTCTATATTCATTAATTTTACAAATTCTTCTATAGACCCACTCACATAATTAGCTAAAACTACTGCAGCATCATTAGCTGAGTGAATAAGTAATGCATCTAATAACTGTCTGACAGTAAATGATTCTCCATTTTTTAGATACATACTAGAACCATCTACAGGGGGTAAATCCTTAATTTTAACAACTTGACTTAAGTCAGAAACATTCTTTAAAACAACATAAGCAGTCCAAGTTTTTGTTGTAGAAGCTGGGTATAGTTTTTGAGATCCATTTTTATTATATAAAACTTTACCAGTCTCAAAATCCATCAATACTGCATATTGTGCAGTTAAATTGGGTTCGTTATTAGCATAAGAGCTATTTGTATTAGCTAAAAAAGAGGTAATCGTTATAGAAAATGCTATTAAAAGTGATATGATTTTTTTCATATTATAACCTCCGAATTTAAAATTTATATTTTAGTATAACATATATTTGGTAATAATTAAAAGGAAGGAGTGATTAAAGTTTGAAAAAAATAGGTAAGTTCAGTATATTTTTAATAATTCTATTTTTGGGTATTGGATATATGGTGTATAAATTTAATTTAGATATAAATGAAAATATTTATGTTGTAAGTGAAAGTAAAGAAAATAATAAGCAATTAGCAAGTGATGTTAATCTATCGAAAGAATTAGACAATAAAGATATAAGAAAAGATTATGATAATTCAATAAAAGATGTAAATATGATAACAATACATATTAGTGGAGAAGTAAATAATCCAGGTATAGTTAATATAGAGTCAGATAAGAGGTTATCTGATGCAGTTGATAAATTAGGTGGAGTAACAGAAAATGCTGATCTTAATAATATTAATTTAGCTATGAAAATAGAAGATGCTAAGCATTATATAATACCAAAAATAGGAGAAGAAATTAAAAACAATGAATCAATAAATAATGAAAATAATAATAGCGATTCTAATAAAGTTAATATTAATAATGCTACGATAGAAGATTTAGATAAATTACCAGGGATAGGTGAGGCAACTGCAAATAAAATAATAAATTATAGAGAAGAAAATGGTGATTTTAAATCAATAGAAGAATTAAAGAATGTAAATGGAATAGGTAGCAAAAAATATGAACAAATTAAAGATGAAATAACGTTAAATTAGGAAATATGTAGAAATTTATGATATTATAAAAAAGTAAATTTATATAAAGGAGTATAATATGGATATATTAAAAAGACTTACAGATATGACATCATCAGGCGGCTGAGCAGCTAAAATTGGACCAGAGGTTCTGGCATCAGTTTTATCCCAACTTCCTAAAAATGATAATACAGAAAATTTATTAGTAGGATTAGAAACATCAGATGATGCAGCAGTATATAAATTAAATGATGAAATGGCTTTAATACAAACATTAGACTTTTTTACTCCTATGATAGATGATCCATTTACATTTGGACAAATAGCAGCAGCAAATTCACTTTCAGATGTATATGCTATGGGAGGTGTACCAACTGTTGCAATGAATATTGTTTGCTTCCCATCATGCCATGATATGAATGTATTAGCTGAAATACTAAAAGGCGGATTTGATAAGGTAAAAGAAAGTGGAGCTCTTTTAGTTGGAGGACATACAGTAGATGATAAAGAACCAAAATATGGATTATCAGTATCTGGTATAGTTAACCCAAATAAAGTATTATCCAATGCAAATGCAAAAGTTGGAGATAAGTTAGTACTTACAAAGCCTATAGGTGTAGGTATATTAAATACAGGAATGAAGGAAAGTTTAGTATCTGAAGATATTAGTAAAAAAGCAATTGAAGTTATGGTACATTTAAATAAATATGCAGCTATGAGTTTTGAAAATATAGAAGTAAACTCAGTAACTGATATAACTGGATTTGGACTTTTAGGACATGCCTTAGAAATGGCAAAGGCTTCAAATGTTAATATAGAAATAGATTCTAGTAAAGTTCCTATAATTGAAGGTGCAATTGAAATGGCAAAAATGGGTATTATTCCAGGAGGTATGTATAGAAATAAACAATATATATCTAAAGATGTTGAATTAAAAGATGTTGAAGAATATATAGAAGATATATTATATGACCCACAAACATCAGGTGGACTATTAATATCTGTTAAGGAAGAGTATGCTGATACATTAGTAGAAGATATGCTGAAAAATGGTTCTATAGAAGCTAAAATAATAGGAGAAGTTAAAGTTAAGTCTGATAAATATATTACGGTTATATAAATAACCGTTTTTTTAATAAAGTAAAATGAATTAAGAAAGAGTGATAATTTTGAATAAAAAAGAGTTATTTTCTAAGTTACCATCAGTAGATGAAGTAATTGGAAATAAAGAAATAGAAAATTTGCTAAAAGAATATCCTAGAAGTTTGGCAGTTGAGTTTACTAGAGAAGCAATTGCAAATAAAAGAAAAGAAATAGTTAAACTAAGTGATATATCAAATGGATTTAATATAGATATTAAAAATATTATAGAGTATATTATAAATAAAACTAAGTTAGAATATTCTCTTTCATTAAAAAATGTAATAAATGGTACAGGAACGGTTATACATACTAACTTAGGTAGATCTCTACTTAGTGAAGAGATTAAAGATGAAGTTTGGAAGTTATCATCACGATACTCTAATTTAGAGTATAATTTAGAACAAGGAGAAAGAGGATCTAGATATTCTCATATAACTGATATAATAAAAAGATTAACAAATGCAGAAGATGTATTAATTGTAAATAATAATGCAGCTGCAGTTTTATTAGTTTTAAATACTTTAGCGAGAGATGGAGAAGCCATAGTCTCACGTGGTGAATTGGTTGAAGTAGGAGGGTCTTTTAGGATACCTAGTATAATGGAACTGAGTGGAGCAAAGCTTATAGAAGTAGGATCAACAAATAAAACACATTTATTTGATTATGAAGAAAATATAAATGAAAATACCAAAGTATTAATGAAAGTACATACAAGTAATTATAAAATAATTGGATTTACAGAAAGTGTAAGTATAGATAAGTTATCTAGTTTAGGTGATAAGTATAATATACCAGTTATAGAAGACTTAGGTAGTGGAGTTTTAATTGATTTGTCTAAATATGGACTTTCATATGAACCAACTGTACTTGACTCAATTGAAAAAGGTATAGATATTGTTACCTTTAGTGGTGATAAATTGCTTGGAGGTCCACAAGCAGGGATTATAGTTGGAAAGAAAAAGTATATAGATAAAATGAAAAAAAATCAATTAACAAGAGCATTAAGAGTAGATAAATTAACTATATCTGCACTAGAAGCTACATTAAGATTGTATTTAGATGAAGAAAAGGCTATAAAAAATATACCTACATTAAAAATGTTGACATATAAGATTGAAGAATTAGAAGAAAAAGCAGTAAGATTATTTAATAAAATATCAAGTTTAAATTTAGATATAAATATTAAAATAGAAGATGGATTTTCTCAAGTAGGAGGGGGATCTATGCCAATAGAAGTTATGAAAACTAAGGTTATTTCAATAGTACCAAATAATATTAGTGTATCTAAGTTAGAGAAACAAATGAGATTAAGTGATAGTCATATAATTGGGAAAATATACGATAATAAATATATTTTAGATATTAGAACTATATTTGAGGATGAATTTGATATTATAGCAAATGAAATACATCATATAATAGATAAATGCTTTTAGGGAGGATAAGTATGAAAAATATAGTAATAGGAACAGCAGGTCATATAGATCATGGTAAAACTACTCTTATAAAAGCTCTTACAGGGAGAGATACAGATACTTTAGCAGAAGAGAAAAAAAGAGGTATATCTATTGATTTAGGATTTACATATTTTGATTTACCGGGCAATAAAAGAGCAGGAATAATAGATGTTCCTGGACATGAGAAATTTATAAAAAATATGCTTGCAGGTGTATCAGGTATAGACATAGTTTTACTTGTTATTTCAGCTGAGGAAGGTATAATGCCACAAACTGTTGAGCATTTGGATATTTTAAATTTTTTAAATGTAAAAAAAGGTATAGTGGTTATTACTAAATGTGATAATGTAGATAAAGAATTATTAGATATAATAAAAGAAGATATAAGTGAAAAAATACAAGGAACTTTTTTAGAAAATAGTAAAGTATTAGAAGTGGATTCTATTTCAAGAAATGGAATATATGAATTAATATTAAATATTGATGAATTAAGTAAAGGTATAGAAGATAATAATGAAAATTTATCACCAAGGATGAATATAGATAGAATTTTTACAGTTAAAGGGTTTGGGACAGTAATAACAGGAACTTTATTAGAAGGTGAGATTAGTATAGATGATGATTTAATAGTTTATCCTAAGAATTTACCAACAAAGATTAGAAATATACAAGTTCATGGAGAAAATGTAGATAGAGCATATTCAGGTCAAAGAGTAGCTATTAATATATCGAATATAAAAGTAGATGATATAAAAAGAGGAGATGTATTAGCAAAAGAAGGTTCATTAGAAGAATCAATGATGATTGATGTTAAAATAAACTTAGTAGGCCATTCAAATAAAACTTTAAAACATTGGGATAGATTAAGATTATACCATGGAAGTAGAGAGATACTATGTAGAGTTGTTCCATTAGATTTAGAAAAAATAGGTCAAGGTCAAAGTGGATATGCCCAATTAAGACTAGAAGAAAGTATAGTTTCCAAGAAAGGAGATAAATTTGTACTAAGAAACTATTCACCTATGGAAACTATAGGTGGAGGAGTTATAATTGATACTATTCCTAAAAAACATAAAAGATTTGATGATAATGTAATAAAATCATTGAAGGTAAAAGAAAAAGGAGAATTAAAAAGCATAATAGAGTCCTATCTTAAAAAAGATCTAGATATCTATTTAAATATAAAAGATATAATAGTCTATACTGGTGACAATGAAGCAAGTATAAATAAAGCTATTTCAGTATTAGAAGAAGAAGGTAAATTGATAAAAATAAACAACTTTTTATTACATATAGAAAAATATGAAAAGTTAAAGAATAAGTCTTTAGAAATATTAAATGATTATCATAAAAAATACAGACTTAGAAAAGGTATATCAAAAGAAGAATTTAGATCAAGATTAGAGCCAAAGTTTAAGATAAAAGATATAGATAAATTACTTGAAAATATGTGTGATGATAAAATTATTAAAATCGAAGGTAGTTATATATTTAGATATGAATTTGAACCTAAATTAAATGAAAAGCAAAAAGAAATAGAAAAAGAGATACAAAGTATACTAAAAAAATCTAAGTTAGAAGAAATATTAACTATAGATAAAATTTGTAAAAATAATTATTATACAGAAGTATTAGAGTTTATGATAGGTAATAGTGTGGAAAAGCTAGACGATATTCATGTTATAGATAAAGAGTATTATGAGTATTTAAAACAACATTTGATAGAATATTTAAATGAAAATAAGGAAATAACATTAAGTCAATATAGAGATTTGCTTAATTCTAGTAGAAAAAACTGTTTAATTATATTAGAGAACTTTGATAGAAATAAGATAACCAAAAGAGAAGATAATAAAAGAATCTTAGCGTAAAATAAAAAGTGAGAGAAATTGTCAAATATAGTATAATTATCATATAGATTATTAAAGGGAGAGATGATTTTGCAAAGTACAATTTCTAAAATGGGAATAGATAATAGATCAAAGACTAAAATAAATTTATTTTTTATGATTACCTTATATATATTATCAGCATTTATAATAAATGATGTTGAAAAGTATAGTATTTTTATATCTATTATATATATAACGTTTTTGATATCTATGGGAATTATTATTTTAAAGACTATGGAATTTAATATAGACAATTTCTGTATATTTCAAGGAACTATATTTTTTATTACAGGAATAGTTGAGTGTATACAGTTATTAATAATTATAACTTATGATAAATTACATATGGTTACTGATATGAGATATCTATTATTGATAATAGATATAGTACCTTTGTTTGAGGTGTATATAAGTATTAAGTATATTCATGAAAATAGGAATATATTAAAGGATTTAATTTTATTTGTTTTATTTATATTAATTATGGGAGTATTTGTTTTTAATAGAAAAGAATTTATTTACAATGAATTATTAAGCATATTTAATATAGAATTTATAACAAATATATTAATGTTTGGACTTGGATATATGACATATAGAGGTTTAGAAAATTCACAGAATTACTTAGATAATCAAGAAAAAATATTTTTAAAAAGAATGATAATTATTATATCTTTATCTAGAACTCCATATTTATATCACAAAATAATAAATTCAATGTATCTAGAATATATACTAAGTAATTTTATAAAAAGTATATCTATAATATATTTATATAGATACATCACATACTCTATATTTTATAAACCATATATCAAATTAGATGAAGC
>CALESE010000059.1 GCA_937907205.1 uncultured Romboutsia sp.
TATGAATAAGAGTGTATTAAATAAACTTTAAGGAGGAAAAATGCAGTATTTAATATTATTTTTAGAAGGTATTATTACCTTTATATCCCCATGTATATTACCTATGTTGCCAATATATATATCTTATTTTATAGGTAGTGAACAAAAAAGTAAAAAATCAGCACTAATAAACTCTATAGGATTTGTAATTGGTTTTTCGATTATATTTACAATATTAGGGATAGGAGCATCAATATTTGGTACTTTTATCAAACAATATATGAATATATTCAATTTTTTAGGTGGAGGAATATTAATTATATTTGGGCTTAGTTATATGGATATTATAAAAGTTGAATTTTTGCAAAGACAATTTAAAATTAAATATACATTCAAATATTTTAGCTTTGGAAAATCTTTAATATTTGGTTTTATATTTGCAATTGGATGGACTCCTTGTGTTGGAACATTTCTTGGTTCAGCCCTTATGATAGCTAGTCAATCAAACCATATGATAGAAGGATTCATTATGTTATTAGTATATAGTTTAGGATTAGGAATACCATTTATAATTTCTGCATTATTAGTTGACAGTTTAAAATCTACATTTGATTTTATCAAAAGAAATTATAAAGTCATTAATAACATATCAGGAATATTTTTAATAGTTATTGGTGTTTTTATGATGACAGGATATTTAAGCAAAATATTATCATTTTTAAGTTTTAATTTTAGTTAAGGAGTAATATATGAAAAATAAAAAAATTTTAATTTTAAGTATTATATTTATAATTATTATGAGTGGTGCAGTAGTTGGATATAATTATTTAAAAAATAATTATAATATTGATTTAGAAGATGAAAGTATTGATAAAATAAAATCTACTGATTTTAAAGTTTATGATATAAATAATAAAGAAGTTAATTTATCTGATTATAAAGGTAAGAATGTAGTAATAAATTTTTGGGCAAGTTGGTGTCCACCATGTAAATATGAAATGCCATATTTTCAAAATGCTACTGAAAAATATAAAGATAAAAATGTTGAAATATTAATGTTAAATTTAACAGATGGGTATAGAGAAACTGTTGATAGTGCTACAAAATATATGAAAGAAAATAATTTCGATATGAATTTATTATTTGATAAGAATTTGGAAGCTGCTACTAAATATCAAGTTCAAGGTGTACCAAGAACCATATTTATAGATAAAGAAGGTTATATTGTTAAAGATTATACTGGTGCAATGGAACAAGATGTATTGTATGATGAGATTGACAAGTTAATAAAATAATATTTTTAGATTAATTATTTATATGTATAATAGTATCATAGGCAAAATAGTAAGGAGAACAAACATGGAAAATGTCATCGAAGCAAAATGAATTTTAAATGGGAAAAATAATTTAAATTTATACATAAAAGAAAATGATATTTATATAAATATACCAAAAAAATTTTTAGAAAATAATGATGAAAATATAATAAATGATTACATAAGGATTTATTTAAATATAGAAAAATTGAAAAAAGATATAAACAAATATCTATTTGATGAAGATAGTAATATCAATATAAAAGATATTTCAGATAATTTCATAAATATTAAAGAAGAAGAAAATTTAGATGAAGTTATGAAGTTTATTAATATAGATATAAAAAATTTAGAAGAAAAATTAAAAGTATTATTATCTTATATAGGAATAAATATAGATGAAATAAATGATATAAGACAAGAGGCAAAAAATAATTATATAAATAACTCTTTAAATAATAATGCAATAGATAAAAATTATTTAAAACAAATAATAAATAAAGTACATACATCTAATATGTATTCTTTAAAAGAAAGATCTAGATATGGCTCTATGTCTAGTGAATATAATTTAAATAGTATAGAAGAAATAATAGATTTTAATGATGAAGAAATAGGAGGACAGTATTGTCCTATTCTTGTAATACATAGACCAGCTAAATATAATAGAGGATATTATATATTAGATGATACATATTATGCATATATAAAAAGACAACCATTAAATGCACTTATAGAACAAGAAAGGTTATCTGAAAAAGGAATTGATGGAATGGGAGCTATAACTTACATAAAGTTAAAAAGAGAATTAAGTAATGAAAATCTACAAGATATTATGGCAGAACTATATACTTATGCACAGAAAAATTCCTTAAAAATTGAAAATATTAAGTTAGCAGATATAACATCTAATAATATTTGGTTAACTTCAGATAGACTAAAAAAAAGAATATAAAGAATTAAGATATTATAATAAAAATTTAACTCAAAAAATAAAAGATATATATGATTCAACTGGAGATTATTACACTCAAATAAGTGGAAAATATATATTTGATTCTAGAAGACTGATACACTGTTATAATACATTTAAAAATAAAGATATAAGTAAATAAGACTAGGCAAAATCTAGTCTTATTTTTATACCTTTGAATATAATTTTATATAAACATTTTAGGGGGGGAATATATTGACAAATCATATAAAAGATATATCTATACAAAGTTTCAAAGGTATAAAAGATTTAAAATTAGAAGATTTAAAATCTATTAATATATTAGTTGGAGATAATAACTCAAAGAAAACAACAGTACTAGAAGCAATTGAATTATTTGAAAGACCTTATGATTTTATATCTCATATAAAAATAGTAAGTAGAAAATATAATATAAAAAATATTAGATACAATAAAATAAAAGAAATGTTTTATAATTACGATTTAGAAAATGAAATTAATATAAATTTAAATATGAAGGAAAAATTAAATACATTATCTATAAAAGGAAAAGAAGAACAATTAGTATATATGGATGGTGATAATAAAGATAAAATAAATGATTTTGATAGAACTATACTTAGATATGAATTTAATAATGAATCCAAAGAATTTATAATGAATGATAATCAAGAAAGTTTTATAAGATCTAAAAAGCAAGTAAAATTGCTAAACATAGGATATATGATGCCAATAGATACTTATATAAATGATAGTTCAATTGAAGCTATTGATAAAGTAATACAAAAAGGTGAGAAGCAAAGACTTATAGATATACTAAAAATATTTGATAAAAACATAGTAGATTTAAACTTTACTTCAGATAGGGATATTTATATAACTAAAAATGATAAAATAAGTATGAGTATAAGCAGTTTTGGAGATGGATTCAAAAAAGTTATAATACTAATATCAAAAATCATAGAGTCAGAAAATGGAATACTTTTAGTTGATGAAATAGAAACAGGTATACATAAAGATATAATAAATGATATTTTCAAGGAAATAATTAATAATAGCCAATTATACAACACTCAAGTAATAGCAACAACTCATAGTCTAGAAGTAATAGGTGCTTTACTTAATAAATTTAATAATAATTTAGATGCTATTGCAGTTTATAGATTAGAAGAATTTAAAGGTCAAATATATTCGAGAAGATTTTCTGGTAATAAAGCTTATGAAATTATCATTGAAGATGGTGGTGATTTAAGATAATGAATCATTACCTATTTATAGTAGAAGGAGCGCATGATGTAGCATTAGTATCAAGTATTTTAAGGGTTTTAAAATTTAAATGTATAAAAAACTATAATAAAATAAATCATCCTTTTAATAAGCTTATAATAGATAAGTTCCCTTATGATAAAAGTAATTTAGACATTTATAATAAACTACCATCATTTTACATAAAAGAAGATAAAAATATATGTATTATAAGTGCAGATGGAGAAATGAAATTAATAAAGTCACTAGATAATGCTGTAAGTAAATTTAGAATAGAAGAATTAGATAAGTTAACTAAAATTGTTATATTCTGTGATGGAGATACTGATAATAGAGATAATAAAATAAATAGATTAATAAAACTTAGTTTCTCAAAAAATAATAAACTAGAAATAAATAAAGAAAAACTAATTAAAGGATATCTATCATTAAATAATATCAATATGATAAATATAAAATCAGAATTTTTTGTTATGCCAAATAATAAAGATAGTGGAAGATTAGAACATATATTGATTGAAGCAATAAAAAATGTTGATGGAAAGCTTTTAGAAGAAGTAGATTTATTTTTAACTAAAGTACCAGATTTATACAAATCAAAATGGAGTGAAAATAACTCAAAATATGATAAAACAAGAATATCTTGTGTAGGAAATGTAAAAAATCCAGCATCATCAATGGGTGCATTAATAGGAAGTAGTAAATGGATAACAGAAGATACTGTAATAAATTGTAGATTACTTGGTGGAATATATAATTATATAAAAAATACATTAAATTTATAAAAAATTAACAATATTAAATTGAACTAATTTATAATGTATGAAATAATATATTTAAGAGGTGAAATATATGAATACTATATACTATTGCCCAAGATGCAATAATAAGTTAGAAAACATAGGCGGTTGAGGATCGACAAGTTATTTTTGCACGGAGTGTAAAATGCTGATTTCTAGAAGCAAAATATTAACTAAAGAACAAGTAGAGGAAAAAAGTACAGTTTCATGTACAAAAGTTATAAATCAAAAATGATTGATTATTTAATTTAGATAGATTGTCAATACAAGTGCAACACTTTATATTTATGTTGCATTAAATA
>CALESE010000060.1 GCA_937907205.1 uncultured Romboutsia sp.
TGTAATTCTTTGTGGTGCTCCTGGTATTGGTAAGACTTTCCGTGTAAAGCAACAATTGAAGGCAGCAGGATATACTATAACTGCAGATAATACTGTAAAAGGTAAGTGTTCTCCACGTCAGCTTTATTTAACACTTTATAACAATAAAAATAAAGGTGATATTGTTTTAGTTGATGATGCTGACTCGTTAGTAGGACCAAAAGCACCCGAGGATAGTATTAATATTCTTAAAGCTGCACTAGATTCTACTACTGATGATGAAGGTCGTCTTGTATCATATAAAGTTTCTGGTGAACTTAAGGATGATGAAGGTGTTCCAGTTCCTAAGTCACATTATAACAAATGTGGTATGATTGTAATTACAAACTATAGTGTTGGACAAATTGATACTGCATTACGAAATAGAGCATTTACACAATCACTTGATTTCTCTACTAAGGATTTGCTTCAAATAATTCGTGATATCATGCCAAATATTGAATCTAATCATCTTTCAATGACATCTAAGGCTAAAGCTATGAATTATCTTGAAAAATTAGTTGAAGAAGGAAAACCTATTGAAGTTAGTTGTAGATCATTTATTACTTGCGCAAGAATTTATGAGAATGCCGAAGATGATGAAGCATTACAACTTGCTGAAAAGATGATTGCAGAGCAAATGCGAAATTCCGCAATGCGAGGAGGAAAGAAATTTTAATTTTTATTAACAATTAATTAAATAATTTAACATAAATGTTGTCTATTTTCTTTTATAAGAATTTAGACAACATTTTGTATATTATGGGAAATCATGATAATTTAATATTAAAAATTTTTATAAACAAAACAGGAAATTTCAATTCAAATAAAACAAGAAAGATAAATAAATATCCTAATATAAAAGAATATTTAGATAATAGATATAATGATTCTTTTTCTTTAGCAGAAACATTAAATAGAATTAAATTCCATATAGATAAACATCCAAAATGTCCAGTATGTGGAAATTATGTAAAATATGCTGGAGTATCAAATAACAAAATTTATTTTAAAGAAACTTGCTCATTAAGTTGTGGAAATAAATATGCAAAAGATAAAAGGGAGAAAACTTGCTTAGAAAAATATGGGGTTAAAAATGGTGGTGGATCTAAACAAGCATTAGAAAAAATAAAACAAACTTGTTTAGAAAAATATGGAGTAGATCATGTTTGGAAATCAAAAGAAATCCATAAAAAATGTACAGAAACAATAGAAAAAAGATATGGAGTAACTTCAACATTTGCTTTAGAATCAAGTAAACAAAATATGTTATCTAAATATGGAGTTACCAATATTATGGAATTAAAATCAACAAGAGAAAAAATAAAACAAACTTGTTTAGAAAAATATGGAGTAGACCATGTTTGGAAAAATGAAAATGTAAGAAAGAAATGTTTAGAAGCATTTAAAGAAAACACAGGATATAATAGTCCAATCCAAATTCCTGGGATATCACAAAAGGTATTTGAAATTAGAAAGAAAAATCATACTCTGAATACTTCTAAAATAGAAGAACAATTATATAAAGATATTTATTCATTATTTCCATCAGTAAAACGAGAATATAAAGAATTAAGATATCCTTGGCACTGTGATTTCTATATACCAGAATTAGATATGTTCATAGAACTCCAAGGATATTATACCCATGGAAAACATCCTTATAACCCAAATTCTATTGAAGATTTGAATTTAGTAAAAGAACATATAAACAAATATGGTGATAATTGTCCATTGGTTAATATTTGGACAATTTCAGACCCAAAGAAAAGAGAAACGGCAAAGAAGAACAATTTGAATTATGTTGAACTCTTTAATAAAGAAGATATTAATTTATTTTTAATAAACTTACAGAATATTAAGAATGAAAAGCTTAAGTGATTTGATTTTGGAAGCAGAAGATCAGCAAAATAACAATCAAAATAATGATCAGCAAAATAATGACCAAAATCAACAAGATAATAAAAACAAATCTGTAAAAGGTGATGCTGGTACATTCAAGCAATGGCCAGCTTTTGAAACAACTGTTAAAGGATGGATTAAAGTCATGTCTGGTCAAGAAGAAGCAAAAGATAGTTTCTTTGATGGTGGTTTCTTAGTACCAAATAGTATAGCTGGATGTGTTACAAATACACAAGCTAAGACCGCAACATTGACTAAGCAACTTGATTCAACTTGTAAAGTTTTGATAACAGAATTTTCATCTGATTTTAATTTCTTGTTAGATAATTTGAAACCTTATGGATATCAATCATCTGGATGGTCCAAGACAAAAGGTCCAAAAATAGCAGATATTATCAAATCTATGAAGGCTGAAGCTAAATCAGGTAATTCTGAAGAAAACAAAAATAATGACAATAAAGACAATGGAAACAGTAATAACGGAGGTACCATGTAATCAAACTACTCAAATTCACACTTATTGTGAAGGAATGGTAACAGAAGATTCAAAGAAAAAGAAAACAACAAATGATATAATTTCAGATTAATTAATGTGATCTAATGAAACAAATAAATGAGTATCTTGAGAAACCTATAAATGAATCTCAAGTTTATGATGACATAATCAAGTCACTTCAAGAATCTAAAGAACAAGGTAAATCAATAGAAGAAGGACTTTTTACCGGTTTATTTGCTGGTGCTGCAGCTTTTACTGTTGGTCCTACAATAATGAAAGCTGTTGCTAATGTTCTTGGAATTGATTTGAAGGGTCCATTAGGTAGTTTAATGACAAGTCGATTGATTTTAACAGCAGTTGGGGCAAAATTGGGATACCGTATTTGATATCCCAATTTTTATTCTAACTTATTATTTCAAATATTTTAATTCTTTCAAATACTTTGTACAAATTGCATTTCCATAAAGATAAGCAATTACACTCTTCATTGGATCATTTATGATATATGAAGTCAATTTCATCCAAATAATACCAACAATAATCTTTATATTTGTGTCAATTGGCATATTATCCAAATCAATTTGTGTAATTGAAGAAAAATCACCAGATGGATATTCTAATTTAAGATTCATACCATCCGAATAATCAATTTCTTCAATTGTGACATAAGGAGCACTGTTGAATCTTGAATATCCATTAAGTCCATAGCAGAATTTTGCAATATCATATTCTGCCATTCCTAATCCAATTGTCTTAAGATTTCCAAAATATCCACGTGGATCAATAAAGATTACATTACCATCTTTATCAATCATTGTATTATCCGTATTTGGATCACCATGACAAAGACACGCGTTGAAATTAATTTCATTATTCTCATACCATTTCTTTAATGCATCCATCAATACATTAAAATGGGTTGTAATTGGCATATAATCAATACACCTTACTTCAGTTTTTTCAATGAAATAATCAATCAATTTCTTACATGGATTTACTCTAGTATATACTTTTCCAATCAATTCATTATAGAATGCCCTTCTAATATCTTCATCTTCATTATCTACATCTATATCAACATCATTAATAGTATGTAAAGCTTTTATTACATTAGAAATCAATTTCTTAAAATCACCATTTTTATAATACCATTCTTGAGCCGTTACTCCATCGATTTTATTTAAAATCAATTCATGTTTGGTTTCATCATATCCTTGTTTTCCGCATAAACATGGTATATTGCTATATTTGTCGTAGAAATCATTTTCAATCTTTTGTAATTTGATAGCATCTTCTGTCTTTGCAATCTTAATTACTTTATCATCTTCAATTTTAATCTGGTTAAAATATCTACATGTATTTTTGGTTGACAAATCCATAAGATATTTCTTTTGGTCAAATTCTTCTCGGATACCTTTATCCCAACATTCAATAGAAAAAGTTTTTGTCAAATCACCCATCCTATCAATGTCAGAAATTCCATGCACTCTATCATAAAATTCTCTATTATGACAAAGAAATGAATCCAACAACTCAGCATATTCATGAAATGCCTCATAAACATAAATATCACCATCATATTTATCAAGCAATTCATCAATCTTTCTCTCAATTATAGTTTTTTCTCCATCTGTGACCAAATAGAATGGAAAAACTAACTCTAAGTTAAGCTCCATATAATGACTTTCTGGATAATGTGACTGAACAACAAATAAACAATTCTTTTTCATTTTCATTAATTTTAAATCAATACTAACATAGACAATATTAATATAGATTAGTTTCTTAAAGTATTCAAAAGATTAGTAACTTTTGATTGTAATGTTCCAGATGGATGACTCTTTTGCAATCTTTCACACATGTTTACCATACCAAGCTCTTCTGAATTGAATGCCCCAGATATAGCTGTGGACATTACTGCTTCAAATATTATATTTGATGTGGCAGGTACAATTCCAAATCCATCCAACTCTCCTGGATCTGTCTTTATGTGACAAATAAAATCAATATCTTTACATGACCTTACTTTATTCAATTGCATTTCATTTGACATGCAAATCATTATAATTTTACATTTTGGCCGTAATTGTTTCATATATTTGAACAACACATAAAGTTCATTTGAGCATCCAGATTTTGATATAGCAATCAGTAAAGATGGTTTGTCAGTTGAAATAGGTCCTAAATCTCCATGTCCTGCTAAGCACGTATCTATGAATTGTCCATCAACCATTATTGATTTCAATGTAGCAGCATTCTTTTGAGCTATATATCCCGGCTTACCTATTCCTGTAATATATATTGTTTGATTGTCTAATATGGATTCTTTAATCATATCAGAAAGAATGTTGATGTTTTTCATAGACCCAACATCATTCCTCATGGTATTTAATGAAGCCAAACAATCATTTATGAAATCGAAATTTATCATAGTGTATTTTATTTTTAAACAACTAAGAATTAAATCTTGTACTTTAATAAAATAGAAATTAAGTGTTTCGGTTTCATCCGAACCTAGTCATAAATAAATTATACCAAAAACTAAAATGAATCTAAATTTGATTAAAGGCCTTCAATTTGCTGAAAAGCTCAACATGACAGAGGCTATTACCGAGTCAGGTAAGGAATTCTTGAAATCTTATCGTGGCTATCTTTACACAAATCCAGCAAGCTATGGCCTTGTCAATGGTTTCATATCTGAAGCATGCAACCACAAGTATGACAATGGTATTGCTTCTATTTTAGAGTCCGTTCTGAAGTATGTAACAGAAAACAAGATAAGTTGGAAGATTGCAAGTGCATGTGAGATCATTGAAAACTCTAATGATCCTTATGGTTATATTGCTAAGGAAGGTTGTAAGACAGCAGAAAAGCTTCTTGAAATGAATGAATCGGAAGTAGTACAGTATATTAAGGCTGGAGCACTAAAATCCATCCAGTACATTCCAGAATTCAGAAACATTTGTAAAGAAGTATATGGTACAATGCATGTTGATGAAGTACGTACACAACAGTATTCTCTAATCAATCCATTGTCTTATGCCATTGTGAATGAAGATGAAACTTGGTTCTGTGTAAATGGCCTTACTTATTGCATTAAAGAAGGTAAAGTAGAGAATAGGATGTGTGAAGATCAGACTTTCAATACTATCAACTATCTTCTTCCTAATTTTGAAAAGGTAGATGAAAGTCTTGTATTTACTTGGACTCCTAACTTTGGTGAAAAGCCATTTACTTTTGTTCTTGCTGAATCTGGTATTCAACTTAAGAAGGATAATATTGTAGATGAATCATTCAACAATACAGTAGACTTTAAAGTTTATTGTGACAATCTTTCTACTACTATGTTTGGTGCTACTAAGACTAACTTCATGAATATAGTAGCTAATGTTGCTACTGTACAAGAAGGTATGGATAACATTTGTGAAGTAGATAATGCTAAGATTCTTGAATGTGTAGATGGCAGCATTGCTACAATTGTAGAAGCTAAAGAAAATGTTACACTTACTTGGAATCGTAGTGCACAAGTAAAGTGTAATGAATGCCAGAATTTTGAATACATGCATGAAGCATTGGATCAAATCAAGTCTTTGACTAATATCAATCTTCGTGAAAACTACCAAGCTCGTATTGATGAAGATTTGAAGAAAGAAGACCCAGATTCTTATGCACAAATTCATGAACAACTACAAGCAAATAAAGATGCAAAAATTGAATCTCGTCGTATGAAGATACAACAACTTGCAGAATCTTATAAGAATGATCCTACAAAAATTGCTATTCTTTCTTCATTAAGTAAAGAGCTTGCAATGCTTGAAAACAAATAAGAGAATAAATAATATAAAAGAAAAGAGAACTTTCAATTGAAGGTTCTCTTTTTTGTTTTTCATAGTTTAATCTTAAATTGTGTCAGGGACGTTAAAATTGTCTTAGCTGATAGAATATACTTAAACATATTCTTCCGCTCCCTGTGTGACCCAGGCGCTATCCTGGAGAATTTATAGATAATCTCTTAAATCATTAAAGAATTCTGTAACAAAAATACCTGCATCGTCAAGATCATCCTTAAAAGAATATATGATAGAACGATTTGTCAATGCTGGATCATGTGAAACTAGATAGATAGGACATTCCTTAATAGGATACATTTCTACTGTACCATCCGCAAAACATACACTATAAATTCTATCCGACTTATCACCTAGCAAATTATATAGCTTCTGTAAATCTTCTGCTGTAGTTATCTCAAAAATATCCTTTAGCAAATCAATCTTGATAGTAGCATTACGACTATGATAACCTATACCATACCATAAGATTGCTTGCAATACCAATTCCAAATTAAATTTATCTAATTCTGTACAATTCTTCATGTTCTAATTATAAAAATTAAAGTTCCACATTCATTAACATTATGAATATAGAACTTTTATTATTTATTTCAAAAATTTAGAAAAAATTATATCCTTGGATTTCTTTATATTTGTAATGTTGCTCATCATCAGAAGCTTTATGGGATATTTCCTCCAAGAATAGCATATTCTTATCCATGGATTTCCATTTGTCAATATCAATATAGCCCAAAACTGATCCTATAAAGATTGATGGATCTTTAGTATATTCAAGCATTTCATTTGTCCATATTGGTTCTACAATATTCATCAAATGATCTGATTTTATTTTCTTATGTAATTCAAGATAATGTTCTTTTTCCTTCTCTCTTTCTCGATACTTCTTAACAGTAATAGTTACAAAATCATTGTAGTTCAATTTGGAATCACCAAATTTACTTAATTTATGTCCATTATCAAATTCAACATCAACACACTTATACCAAGCATGTGGTAATCCACCAATATAGTCAATGTATTTTCTACCTTCATTGATGTTGTAAGTGTTGATAAGGTTTCCAAACACAATATCATCACAAATAGTCTGATAAGCAAAAGAAATACCATTCTTTATGATTGCTTTATCATATACTTCCTTACTTGTAAGAATTCCATTTCCTCTTGGATATATACAAAGT
>CALESE010000061.1 GCA_937907205.1 uncultured Romboutsia sp.
TAACAATAATCTTGAAGAATCTATTTACCAACTTTTTTAAGTTCGATTACTATATTGAAAAATTGTACATATCGTGAAAATTTACAAAAATAAAAAGTATGGCTATTTGCCATACTTTATTCATTCTAAAAAATATACTCTAGAGGATATTTTATTTATTCTTCATTAAGCTTCTTATATGACCTATCATATATAAAGATCCTGCACTTATTATAATGTCATCTTTTTTTGCATTTTCTAATACATAATTTAAAGCTTCATCTATATTATTTTTATCTATTACATTATCTATATACTTTACTACTTTTTCTTTTAACTTACTTGAATTAATAGCCCTTGGACTATCAGGCGTAGTAGTTATTACCTTATTGAATTTAGGTATTAATACATCTAATACACTATCTATATCTTTATCCTCTAAAATTCCTATTAATAACGTTAAGTTTTTTTCTTTGAAGTTTTTATCTATAGCTTTTGCTAATGATATTGCTCCATCCTCATTATGAGCTCCATCTATTATAAATACTGGATTTTCACTTATTTTTTCTATTCTTCCTGGCCATTTAGCATTTATAAGACCTTTTCTTATAGATTTATCATCAATTTTTAATGCTTTATTATTTTCTAAATACTTTATCACACTTAGTGCTAACATAGAATTATTAATTTGATGCTCTCCTATTAATTTGATTTCTAAATCTTCGTATTTTTGATTAAGAATAGTTGCATCATATACTTGAGAATATATATCTGACTTTTTTATATTTATATCATCAAATTTTACTTCTATATATTTCGCATTTTTATCATAGCATATTTGTTTTATTACATTTTTAGCTACTTCGCTTTGATCATAAACAATGGCTACACCATCTTGTTTTATTATTCCACCTTTTTCATAAGCTATTTTAGATATAGTATCTCCTAAAATATTTACATGGTCTAAACTTATAGACCCTATTACACTTACTTGTGAGTTTTTAATAATATTTGTTGCATCATATCTTCCACCAAGACCTACTTCTAAAGCTACATAATCTACTTTTTGCTCATAATAATAGTAAAATGCCATTGTAGTAACTATTTCAAACTCAGTTGGATATGAGTAACCTTCATTGACCATTTGTTCTATTTTTTCTTTTATTAAAGTAACTATTCTAGATACATCTTCTTCAGGTATATTCTCTCCATTTATCCTTATCCTTTCAGTAAATGTTTCTAAAAATGGAGATGTATAAAGACCAACTTTATAACCTGCTTCTTTTAAAATACTTGTTATAAATGAACAAGTTGATCCTTTTCCATTTGTTCCTGCAACATGTATTATTTTTAATCCATCTTGTGGATTTCCCAATAGTTCTAAAAGCTTAGACATATTATCTAAGCCTAGCCTAATTCCAAACTTATGAGTTTCTTCTATGTATTTTAATGCTTTTTTATAATTCACATTTATTAACCTCCTTATTATTGTATTAATTTATCTATTTATTATATTTAAAGCCACTCAAACTTTTGAGTGACTTTATTGTTAATTATTTATATATTTTTCAAATACATATCCAAAATCTTTGTTGTTATATGTATTTCTTATATCTTTAAGCCAATTAAAGTTAAAATTTGTTATTTCATCTACTATATTAGCTATGTTACCCTCTATACGTGACTTGGAGATAGCTTCATTAGCCATATTTAAACTATTTATACCATCTTCAACAATTCTATAATTTTTGCTTTGTATTCTACTTATCTCAAACAATGCTTTGTATAGGTCTTTCAGTTGTTCTAGTTGTCTTTTATCAACATCTATACTAAATGATGTATTATCAAAACTAAATTTTATCTCTACATCTAAATCAACTGTACCAGCAGTTTCTAAAGTTACTGAATGAACCTTCTCAGAGTAAAATTCATGTCTTTTTACTACTTTCTTTTTACTAACTGCACTTGCTCCATCGACATGAAGTAATGCCCTATTTGTAAATACATACTCGTCTGATTTTGATTTTATAACAAAATAGATCTTTTCTCCATCTTCGTTCATTATATAATCATCACCATCAACTTTATCAAAATCTTGTTGTGATATTATTTTTCCTATATCCGATAATCCTAATGTATCTGCTGCCATTTTCCCAAATATATTTCCTGCCATGATAACCTCCTAATAACTTATAATATATGTATAACATATATTATAGCATTTTGATACAGATATTATATAATATTTAATTTATTTTAATCTTTATTAAGATATATTATTTAATTTTGAATTATAAATCTACTATAAAAAATTACCTATTATAAAGTACAATAAGTAAAATATAATAGGTAATTTATATAAATATATTTTTATTAATTCATTTTAGATTCTATATTAGCTATTCTTTCAAGAACTGATTTCATCATTTCTTCAAATTTTTCTTTCTTAGCTTCTTCTTCTTTTATTAACTTTTCAGGAGCTTTAGCCAAGAATCCTTGGTTCGAAAGTTTTCCATTAACTCTCTTAATTTCGCCTTCTAATTTAGCTTTTTCTTTGTTTAATCTATCTAATTCTTTAGTAAAATCAACTAATTCATCAAGTGGTATAAATATCTTAACACCATCTATAACAATACTTACAGCATCCTCTGGTATATTAGTTTCATCTTCAACTATTTCAGCAACTGATGCAGATGCTAATGTTACAAAGTAATCCTTACCAGCTTCCATAGCTTCTTTCTTTTCAGAAGTTGGAACTATTATGACTTTAGCTTTCTTTGATGGTGGAACGTTCATTTCAGCTCTTACGTTTCTTATATTTCTTATACCATCCATAGTTAAGTTCATCATTTCTTCTTCTTTAGCCATGTTATCATCTTCATTATAGTGAGGCCAATTTGCTACTACTATACTTCCTTCTACTGTTGGAAGGTGAGTATATATTTCTTCTGTTATAAATGGCATATATGGATGAAGAAGTTTTAATATTTTTTCTAATACATATGTTAATGTATATAAAGCAGTTTGTTTAGCTTTTGTATCATCAGAATATAATCTTGGTTTAACTATTTCTATATACCAGTCGCAGTACTCTGACCATGCAAAGTCATATATCTTTTGAGCAGCTATACCAAGATCAAACTTATCCATGTTTTCAGTAACTTCCTTAACAACATTGTTGACTCTTGATATTATCCACTTATCAGCTAAAGTCATATTTCCTTCTACTGATTCTCTAGTTACGCCTTTCATTATATCATCATCTATATTCATAAATACGAATCTTGATGCATTCCATAATTTATTAGCGAAGTTTCTTGCTGCTTCTACTCTTTCCATGTAGAATCTCATGTCATTTCCTGGGGAATTTCCAGTAGCTAACATGAATCTTAATGCATCCGCTCCATATTGGTCTATAACTTCTAATGGATCTATACCATTACCTAAAGATTTACTCATTTTTCTACCTTCAGAGTCTCTTACAAGTCCATGTATTAATACATGTTCAAATGGAGTTTCTCCCATACAGAACATTCCCGCAAATGCCATCCTAACTACCCAGAAGAATATTATATCGTATCCAGTAACAAGTACACTTGTTGGATAATAGTAATTTAATTCTTCTGTGTTGTTTGGCCATCCTAATGTTGAGAAAGGCCATAATGCAGAAGAGAACCATGTATCAAGTACATCTTCATCTTGCTTTAAGTTAGTATGTCCACACTTACATTCTTTTGGCATTACCCTAGAAACTATCACTTCTCCACATTCTTGGCAGTAATAAGCTGGTATTTGATGTCCCCACCATAATTGTCTTGATATGCACCAATCTCTTATATTTTCTAACCATTGTAAGTATGTTTTATCAAACTTTTCTGGAACAAACTTTAACTCTTGTTTTTTAAGTATATCTATAGCAGGTTTTGCTAATTCATCCATCTTAACAAACCATTGATCTGATAATCTAGGTTCAACAACTGTATGACATCTATAACAAGAACCTACATTATGATTGTGGTCTTTTATAGCAATTAAGTATCCAGCTTCATCTAAGTCAGCTATAAGTTGTTTTCTACACTCATATCTGTCCATGCCTTCATACTTACCTGCTAATTTATTCATAGTTCCATCTTCGTTCATTACATTTATCTTTTCAAGATTATGTCTTTGTCCAACCTCAAAGTCATTAGGGTCATGAGCTGGAGTCATCTTAACTGCACCAGTTCCAAACTCCAAATCAACATAATCATCTGCAACTATTATTATTTCTCTATTTACTAAAGGTAATATAGCATGCTTACCAACTAAGTGAAGATATCTTTCATCCTCTGGATTTACAGCTATACCTGTATCTCCTAACATTGTTTCTGGTCTTGTTGTAGCTATTTCTAAGAACTCATCACTACCTACTATTGGGTATTTTATGTGATAGAATTTTCCATCATGCTCTTCATGTTCAACTTCTGCATCAGATAAAGTTGTTTTACAATCTGGACACCAGTTTATTATTCTGTTTCCTCTATATATATGACCTTTTTCATAAAGTTTCACAAAGAACTCTGTAACAGCTTCGTTACATCCTTCATCCATTGTAAATCTTTCTCTATCCCAGTCACAAGAATCTCCAAGTTGCTTCATTTGGTCTACTATCTTTCTACCAAATTCATTTCTCCAATCCATAGCTCTCTTTAAGAATTCTTCTCTTCCTAATTCGTACTTAGTTTTTCCTTCTTGTTCCTTTATTCTTTCAACAACCTTAACTTCTGTTGCTATAGATGCATGGTCAGTTCCTGGTTGCCATAAAGCTTCATAACCGTCCATACGCTTCCATCTTATAAGTATATCTTGTAATGTATGGTCAAGTGCATGTCCCATATGTAATTGCCCTGTTATATTAGGCGGCGGAAGCATTATTGTAAATGGCTTTTTATTTGGGTTTGGCTTAGATTTAAATAATCCATCTTCTACCCATTTTGAATAAAGTCTTGATTCAAAATCCTTAGGATTATACGTTTTTGGTAAATTTGTATTTTCCATTAGATTACCTCCTTTTAATTATTATTAAATTTATTGTAATAAAAAAATTCGCTTCGCTCATATCGCCAACGACTAAGTCCGTTGCTCAAGCTTAGCAGTTGGAATTATAAATTATAAACAAACCATATAATTTATAATTCCTTAATATATAAAAAGAGCCTTTCATCCTTAAATAAGGACGAAAAGCTCGCGTTACCACCTTAATTCCAAAAACTCGCTATGCTCGTTTCGACAACGATATTACTTCACATTTGTTTAGTAATATCCGTTGCTCAAATTTCATTAAATATACAATAATAAATCGTATATCATAAAATAAACTTCATTATTCTAGCAGTTTATGGCTCTTGATAGAATTTAACGGTTCTACCCGTCTAAACTTACTATTGGTTCAGTTTAGAAACTCCAAAGCTACCTTCTGTAAACCTATACTCAGAAAATCTTTCAGCCTATGAATTTTCTTCTCTTTTAGTAGTATTTACATACTCCTCTTTTTCACAGTTTTTATCTTAATTTATTTATTAATTATATCTAATTATTATTATTATTGTCAATTCTTTATAATAATATATATTAATTATAATTTAAACTTCTTATGTATGTAATTTACTTTACATTATAAATTTTTCTCCCAGAAGTTTCTAGGTTCAGTTTTTTCTGTTATTGGCATTATTGTATACCCTCTTTCCTTTAATACCTTTATCATTGGATCTAATGCATTTACAGTTTGTTCTTTTTCGTGCATTAATAATACCAAGTTCCGTTTATCCCTAGCATAGTATAGTACATTGCTCACAATATTATCAGTTGTAGCCCTCCAGTCTTGTGTATCTAAATTCCAATCCCAAATTATATATCCATTTTTATCTAATATTTCATGTGATTCTTGAGGCATATATGGCTTACTTCCATATGGTAACCTTATTAGTTTAGATTCATAACCTGTTATATCATAGTATGTTCTATTACAAGTATTAAATTCATCTAATGTAGCTTGTGGTGTTTTATACAACTTATTTATGTCATGAGTTACACTATGAAATCCAACACTATGTCCTTGTTCTACAACATCTATTACTTCTTTTTTATGATTTAGCATATTTCTTTCTATCATAAAAAATGTAGCCTTTACATCGTTTTCTTTTAAAATATTTAATATCTGATTTGTATATTTTGATGGTCCGTCATCAATGGTTATGTATGCTATTTTTTCTGGTATTGGTACTGGTCCTTTACTAATATATTCTAAAGACCCCTTGAGCATTTGTAATGGTGTGCTAGATTTTATTTTATTCAAAATTTCATCATTTTCACTATATGTATCTATGTATTTTTGATTATTATTTAATAAAATACTAAAACACGATACAGCTATTACTAAAATTATAGCTATTATAGTAAAATTAGCTTTTCCTAAAATTTTTTTCATCCTTTAAAATCTCCCTCTTTTAAGTTTTATAAATTAATATTATTTCCTTAATTTTTCTTAAGTAATATATCCTTAATAGAATTGATATGCATATATATAATTAAAAATTACTATTTACTAATAAAATAAAAAAAGCACTATTTTAAAAAATAGTACTTTTTATTTTGATTTATTTATTTCTTTTAAAATGTTTATTTCATCTATTATTTTACTTAAATGATAATTAAAAACTGGACTTTCTTCTTCATCTATTTCCCAGCTTATGTTTTCTGATTTATATAATTTTTTAAGATTATTATAATTTTCTTGGTTTAAAAACAATTTTTTTTCAAGTAACTCTATAGATTGCATATGATAATAAATTTCTTTACATACATTTACATTTTGTTTTATATTTTCTAAGTCAACTTCATCTTTTGTATAATCTAATTCATCCTCTAACTTTTTATATACAGTGTCTAGTTTTTTTACATCTTTTTCAAATTTACTTATATTTACATTTTCTTTATTTATTATTTTAGCTTTTACAAAATCTTTAGATACTTTTTCTAACCTTATAAATTCATTATTTAGCATAGTTAAATAGTCAGGTCTAGCAATTAAATAGTTTATAACTAATGCTACTAAAACACCTATTGATGTATCTATAACCCTAAATATAGAGTATCTAGCTGGGTCTGATACAATTATTCCCATATGTATTGATACAAAAGTTACACTAGCTACTGTTATTGCGCTATTCAATTTTAATAAATTACATAAATATATAGTTAACATAGCTCCTAGACCACAAATAATAGGATTACCTGGACTTATTAATACGCTTAGATATCCAACTATACCTCCTATAATTGTTCCTTTTATTCTACCAAATCCTGCTTTAACAGACCCCTTCACTGTATCTTGCATGGAAATTATACATGCCACTGCAGAATACATAGGATTTTCAACTATATACTTACTTATAATTATACAGACCATTACTGCTAAACCAGTTTTTATATTTCTCATTCCTAGTTTTTGTAGTTTCATAAAACCCCCTATGTCAAGTTATTTTATAATTAGTCATATATATTAGTATAATCTATTAATTGTATTATTTGTAGTATCTTATTTTTATATTCAAAATAGGATAAGGTATTAACCTTATCCTATCAGATTGTAGACAAAATAGCCATTTTAACTTA
>CALESE010000062.1 GCA_937907205.1 uncultured Romboutsia sp.
ATCATCTGGACCTTCTGCAGCCATCAATTCTTTATCAATATTGTCTTTAAATGCCTGCAAGAACTTTTCTGCTCGAGGATCACCAAGTTTCTTTGCTTTCTTAGCGGCATTCAAATATGTTTGATTTTTCAATTCAAAAACGAATTCATCAAGATTTTCGTTTAGATATTTCGAAATGTTAATCATTCTTTCCTTTATTTAATGTATTTATAGTGTCTATAATTTTTTTAAGAACATAGATATTGTCATAGTTGTCTGGTAATCCTTTTGCATCGTCATTCATCATATCAGTTAATGCATTGAAGTTGATTCCACTGTCATCTACCAGTTTCTTAAAACCATCTATATCTTTCTGTTTTGGTGCTTCTTTCATGAATGCATCTAATGAAGATGATTCTATTCCTTTAGACCAATTGTCAAATTTCCATTGAATGTTATCACCATCCAATTCTTCTTTCATGACTACATAGCTCTTAAGATTAATCATTGCTTTCTACCGGTATTTTTGAACCAATCATACAATTGTTCTGCAAAGTCAACTTCCTTCATATTGAATGCAACCTTCATAGTATCATAACTAGAATCATGAATTTCTATATACAGATATTCTTTTCCACTTATTGTTTCTGTATGAGCATCAAATGAAATTTCTTTGCTTTGACTTGAAGTGATCCAATCTTCTTTATTAGGTCCACCATCACTATACATGTTCAGATTAGATATTAATTCTGATATAGCTTTGTTTCTTGAAAGTTTAGACAACTCCATATATTTTTCAAGAAACTGCTTGAGAGTAATCTTGATTGAATAACGTTCAATACTACTTTCAAACAATGTTTTTATATATTCAGATAAACTTTTCACCTTACTTACAATTCTTTATGAATTTCTTAACAGATGATGTCAATCCAATTTTCTCTATCTTGAATGTAAACCAATCTTTATCATCTACTTTCTTGAAGTATATGAATAATGAAATGAAGCTACCAAAGTTGTCTTCATATTTGAATTCAAACTTTTCATTCAAATTCTTTTTAAGATATTCTACCATCTGTTCAGGTTTATTGAACTTTGGATTACCATCATTGAATTCAAAAGTATCAGATGCAATAGAGCTTATAAGATTGTCTACTGTCAACTTCTTTGAATCTTTCTTTACTAAAGCATCAAGAAAATCTTGCATTGTTGAAATGCAAGAATATTCTTTTACTTTAGATTCTAAAACATATTCTGTTAATAATTTCATAGTCTTTTACTCACGATATGCAGTATCATTGTCATTTATACGAAATACTGATGGATCTGCATTTCTCTGATCTTCATCATTCAAACACTCCTTGTAAAGAGAATACAACTCAGCAAATGCTTTATTCAATTCTGGGGTATTCTTAATATACTGAAGAACTTTGAAATTAGAATTAGTAACTTCTGATGGATTCTTCATACCATACTTAGCCATAATCTGCTTTGCTTTAAGCTTCTCATGACCAAACAATCCATTCATACTGTAGAATACATCAAGCTGTTTTTCAGTAAATTTCTTCTCAAGCATCTTAACAATCATCTTCCAAAGCTTAGCAATATCTTGCTGGTCGAGTGAAGCATCTGCATCTTCTTTAGAATCAACCTTATCAAAGATTCCCTTACCTTCATCTCCACCACCAATAGGTGACTCACCAGATACTGAAGTCTGCTTTGTATTTCTACCTGTATCTTTACGTTCTTTATTCTGAACAGAAACTGGAATACGTACTAAGTGTGAAGCATTCTTGATATTTTCAAGGATAACAATACGAATCAAATAGCTAGCATAGCTCAAGAAAGTGAATGCTTTACGCTTCTTCATTTCATCTTTCAATTCTCCAGCCATCTCTTCTGCTTCAGCATTCTTTCCACCACGCTTCTTAGCAGTCTCTTCAGAAGACTTACCATATTGATTCATTGCAATTGTAAGACCTTCCATTCCAAAAGCAAACAAATCATCAAGAGAGAAGCTAGATTTTCCATTGAATCCACGAGCAATCTTCCAAACTAATGGAGTATACTTCTTAGCTACGGCATCACGACCCTTTCTAGTTTTCAAATCAAGCAATATCTCATCTGGTGAAATTTCATTTTTGATAATTGCACTGAATTGCTCTTCAGTCTGAAATACTGGTACCTCAAGAAGACGATGTGCTTTAGCAAGTGTTCCAATCCACTTGTACAACTCTTGTAACTTAGGATCTTTTGGCTTACCCTTACTATAGAAATTTTGCAATGAGCCAAGCTCCTTCATATATGTGGCATTGTTTACAATCAGCCAATTAATGATTTCCTTCGCCTCAACAGAAATGAACTTGTCTGCTGTAGTAAGATATGTCTTAAGCTTAGCAGATGGAATAAAATCCAAAGTATCGTTCTGTACATCAAGTGACTTAGCTTCTGCAACAAATTCTGATAATTTCTTCATATTTTCTTGAACTTTTTAAGTTTGAATTTCTAAATTTATTCCAAACATAGCTTGAAATTAATCAAGATTATGTTCTATATTTTATTAACGAGATGAATATAGAATAATTAGGAAAAATTTCAAATAAAAATGAAAAATTTTATTTTTTAATTGCTTAATTCACCTATTAGATAAAAATAGAGAAATTTATCATGATTTATAAGAAATCCCATGGTATAAGTTGGATATTGAAGAAAATTGGATCAAATACTCTAACTTGGAGATTAGTAATGTTAGTGCAATCAATATATAGGTACATTACTGACATGTCATACATATCTGATACTCTATATAGTAAAGAATTCCTTACAGTTCTGAAGCAGTATCTTAGGATATCTGTAAAGAAAGATTGGATTGGAAGATTGTATGGTGTAATAAACCCTTATATTGACATTGATGGAAAGATTGACTTCAACAATACAATCATAGAAATTGATGGTGAAAACACAAACAGTAATGAATATGTAAAGAATTGGGTATACAGACAGTTCAATTTGATTGACAATCTATTTAAGATAAACAAGCTTTATGATTATATTAATGTCGACATAAAGCATGTAGGACCATTGAATGCCGACAACTATCTTATTGTAATTGATGTTGTAAGCAGAAAAGAAATGGCTTATGCTTTGAAACGTGTTTTGAAACAAACTATATTATATATGATTATCGCACTATGTGCAGTAATATTGCTATAAATTTACGTAAATTAAAAACTATTATGGGTAAGAAAAAGTTATCAGAAGTAGAAAAGAATCAGCAAATTTACAATGACTTTGTAAAGACACTTGAAGGTAAGACAAATGAAGAGTTGCTTGCAATGGAGCAGGATCTCATCAAGGAAATTGACAAGCATGACCGTAAGGTTGCAAAGTATGAGTTTAAGGTTGCTGATAAGGAAGCATTAAAGGAAGCTGTAGAAGTTTATCGTTTCTTTATCAATAAGCAGAAGCTTCAGTTCAGTTATGTTGAAGGTATGCTTCAGTTGTGGGATGCATTCAATCCAGATCTTGAGACAATTCCATATCCAATTTTGGATACAATCCTTATGAATCTTGGTCAGCTTCAGTTTGAAGGTCACGATGAGTGGGTAAAGATCATGAAGTTCAATGAGTTTACTAAGCCATATAGTGAACAATACCTTCATTTAAAAAGTAAAACTTATTTGCTTTCAGAAGAACATTCAACTCTTCAATCAAAATTGGGATTAGGTGACTCAAATACTAGTAATCCTTCAAAATAAATTAATTTGGGAGATATTAATATCTCCCTATTTTTGTTTATATGATAAATCACGATGACCTCATTTTAAAAATTTTATCAAATAAATGTGGATATATTGATTCTAATAAATTAAGAAAAATAAATATTAAATATCCATTAATAAAATATTATTTAGAAAATAGATTTGATTATATAGAAAATTTAAATGAAGCTTTTAATAGAATAAAGTATCATATTGAAATAAGACCAAAATGTCCAATATGTGGTGGAAAATTAAAGTATTTAAATAGAAAAAATCATTTATACAACAATCACTGTTCAATAAAGTGTAGAGTAAAAGATAAAAAGGTTAAAGAAAAATTAGAGCAAACAAATATAATAAAATATGGTTGCAAATGCATTTTTGGATCTAAAGAAATAAAAGAAAGAATAAAGAAAACAAATTTACAAAAATATGGAGTAGAATATGTTGGGGCATCTAAAGAAATACAAGAAAAAATTAAAGAAACATGTTTGAATAAATATGGTGTAGAATATATTGTTGAATCCAAAGAAATACAAGAAAAAATTAAAGAAACATGTTTGAATAAATATGGGGTGATGTCTCCAATTGAATCACCTGCAATTAGATTAAAATGCAAAGAATCATATATAAAAAATCTTGGAGTGGATAATCCAATGAAATCAAATATTATAAAAGAAAAATCTAAACAAACTTGTTTAGAAAAATATGGTGTGGAATATTCATTTCAATCTTTAAAAGTAAAAGAAAAATCTAAACAAACTTGTTTAGAAAAATATGGGGTTGATAATTATTCAAAAACAAATGAATTTAATAATAAAGTAAAAAATACTTGTTTATTAAAATATAATAGAAATTATTGTTTAAATATTGATAAATATAAACAAACTTGTTTAGAAAAATATGGTGTATCTTCTTGGTCTAAAACCGATGATTTTAAAACAATAATCAAAGAAAAACAAAAAGAAATTAAAATAAAATATAAACAAACTTGCTTAGAAAAATATGGGGTAGAATATGCATCACAATCACAAGAAATTAAAGAAAAAATAATTGAATCTAAAAGAAGAAATCATACATTTAATACTTCTAAACCAGAAGAAGAATTGTATTTATATATTAAAGAAAAATTTCCTTCAGTAAAAAGACAATATAAGGATAAATTAAGGTAC
>CALESE010000063.1 GCA_937907205.1 uncultured Romboutsia sp.
ATAACGTTATTTGTAAAATCTTCCACCATACCATTTTCATTTAATTTTTTAGATTTGCAGTATACAGTTACTATCCAATTATGACCATGTAAATTTTGACATTTACTCTCATAATTTAAAGTTAAGTTATGTGCTCCTGCAATTTCCATTCTTTTTGATACATAATACATATATCATTCCTCCTTAATTTAATATTATTTTTGTAGAATATTCTTCTTTAATAGAAGATAATTCCATTTCAATTATTTTTATATCTTTAGAATATTTATAAATTTCATATAAATTATAAGATACTTTATTCTTTAGATATTGAATTAAATTTTCTGCTACTACTTCATCATCTAACTCTATAAACGGAATTGAATATTTTTCTAAAGTTTTAGCAATTTCTTTGCAAATAACGTTATTTTTATTAAATATAAATTGTCTATCAGGTACAGAATCTTTTAAAATTTTAGTTAATTCTTCTTGTGGAATTATCATACCTAAAGGTTCAATTTGAGGTCCCTCAACTATAACTTTCAATTTATATGTTCTACTATATAAACCATCATATTCAGTGTTAAATTTCGGTAATATATGAGCTGTTTCAAATGTTACACTACAACTTGTTTGTAATTTCATTTGATTCTTCTCCTTTCTTTTATATGGTAAATCATGTCCAAATAATTGTATGTACTTTGGTCTTAATATTTTTATTGCCTCTTTGCATTGATCTTTATTAAACATTGAAACATGAGTTATTTCTGATGGTAAATTCATTTGAGCTGCTAACCATTTATACATAGTATTACGAGCCTTTTTCTTATTTGAACTACATAACCATATTGCATCTAAATATAAATGCACTGTATGTCTATAATGTTTTACATTTTTATAACCAATCTGTTACACCTCCTTTTATTATTTATAACATGTTTAAGAAGATGTAACAAATACATTTATATTATTAATAAATAGTTTTATCTAATTTATTTTTAAATGAATTAAAAGCTTTAATAGTTTCATCTCTATCCATTGGAATTGTTTCTAATATAGAAGAAGCTTCTTCAGAATTTTGAGATAATAAATCTAAATATTTATATATAAAATCATCTCTAAATCCTATATCTGCAGCATCTTCTTTTGTATTACCATAATATACAGTCTTTATATTAGCCCAAATAATTGCTGATAAACACATAGGACAAGGATAACAACTAGTGTATAATTCACATCCAGTTAAATCAAATGTTTTTAGATTTTGACAAGCATTTCTTATTGCCATTACTTCTGCATGAGCTGTAGGATCATTATTTTCTAACACATGATTATTTCCTACTCCTACAACTGTATCATCTTTGACAATTACTGCTCCAAATGGTCCTCCTGCATTTGTTAATAAATTTTGTTTGCTTAATTCATCTGCAATTTGCATAAATTTATTCATTAAAATGACCTCCTTTTAAAACATTTAATGATTCTTTAAAATCATTTATAATACTTATATCATTAATTTTATATAATAAATTATTAATTACTTTTGTAATATTATCATCGGCTTTTTGAATATCTTCATTTGATCTTATATCTTCCCAAGGGAAACTAATCCAATTATCTCTTTTATTATATATCCAAAAATCAGGTTCAACTAAGGGATTATTTTTATAATACATTGAAGCTATTTTATAGCCTTTATCTTTCCAAGCTTCAGCTGTTTTACCAGTATCTACTATATCATCTACTACTAAACAACCTTTTTGAGGAGCGCCTAAAAAAGGTAATCCATATTTATGTGATATCATAACTGCAAATAATAAACCACCTCTTGCAGGACCATAAACACCTGTAAATTTGTTTTCTTCAACAAAGTCTTGTAAAGAATTTATAAAATGATCTACATCTACCCAAGTAACATATTCTTTTTCTACTGTTATATCTCTTTCATCACGTTCATTATTATTAAACATTTTTCTAATTCCTTTCTTATACAGGGTATATATCAGAAAAGTCTAATATATATCCTATATATTTATTTATATCTTTCTTTATATTCTTATCATAACAACCAATACCTACATTAAAACTAGTTTCATTAAATTTTATATCTAATATTTCATATTTAAAATTAGTAACACGTTTTATATATATACAACCTCTAGTAACTCCTAAAGCTCTAAATACAATTCGTTTTCTAGTTTTGGTGGAAAAAGTTACTAAATCATTATAAATACAGCTATATTTCATATTCTTATCCAAATTATTAAATAAAATATATTTATCCATAAAATCTGTCATTTCACATACTAAATCTTTGCTTTTACTATTAAATTTATATTTCAATTTTAAAATTCTATCATTCATATAATATAACCTCTTATTTTTTCAATTTTAAATATTTAACAAATTTTGCAGTTATTGGAGATATAATAGCTTCTACAAGTGTTTCAATACATGTAGTAAATAAGACTAATTGAGTTATCATTGCCCATGAATTTTCAATTGTTCCAGGAATATTTAATGGAGCAAAAGCTATTAAATAAAATAAAGCATTATCTATAAGTTGCCCAAATAAAGTAGATATTATAGCTCTAAACATAAATCTTTTAGAATCATTTTGATCTTTACTTTTAATTTTCATTAAATACATAATTTGTGTATTTATAAAATTACCTAATAAAAAAGCTGTAATAGATCCTATAACAATTCTCCATCCAGTACCTAATACAGTAGCATAAGAACTTTGAATAAAATCATTAGTTCCTGGAATTATAATAGCTATCCAACATACTAAATTAAATAAAAGATTTAATATTGCACCACATGTAAATGTTTGTATTGCTCTTTTTTTACCCCATATTTCCGTTATAACATCCATGCAAGCAAATACTAACCATGATATTAAAGTACCTCCTGTTGTTATAGCTATCATTGAATTGCCAAAAGTCTTTACAGCTAAAATATTTTGCATTATTGTACCTGCTATATATCCAGCAGTTATTATTATTAACCAATTTGATATTTTTATATTTTTTAATTTATTTAACATATTTAATTCCTCCTAGTATTTTTATAGTTGGTCGGATTTACATACAACTATTTATTTAATTTAATTTTTTTACATCATTATTTATATATTCAATAGGATCTTCGATACCATTTGCTTTAAAAGCATTTAATCTGTCAATACAAGTACCGACATGTTGAGCAAGCTTTTTCTCCACCTTCATAACAAGACCATGTTAATTCATATGGAACTCCTATTTCTAATCCTGTTTTTACTACTCCTGCTTTATTCATATTAATTAAAGGTCTGTTAATATGAATTTTTCCATATGTTCCTATACTAATAGCTTCATCCATAGCTTCTGCAAATTCAGGACTACAATCAGCATAAGCTTCTCCAGCAGCATCATCTGCATGAGCTCCGTAATAAACTTCTACTTCTTCACCTGGAAATAAACTATCTGCATAAGCAGTTGCTATTGATAATAATAATCCATTTCGAAAAGGAACATAAGTAGCAACTCTACCTTCACCATTTTCAGCTATTTGTTCTGCATAACTTTTATGTTCAATTTCAGATCCACCTTTCATTAAAGTACAAACATCTTTTGCGTATTTCATAACATTAGAAATATCTTCTTCTATATGTTTTACTCCATAATAATCAGCAATTTTTTGTGCACATTTTAATTCTTTATCATGTTTTTGTCCATAATATAATGATGCAGTGATTACATTTTCTTTTCCATATTTCTTAACAGCTAATCCAACACATGTAGTAGAATCTACTCCTCCTGAACTTAATACTAATGCTTTTCCCATTTCTATTCCTCCTTTTAAATTTATATTTTTATATTAAGGCCTATTCTTTATTAGAATAGGCGCTTTTTAATTAAATAATTTTTATTATTAATACTATTAGCTAAATTATGCCAATATTCTATATTTGTAATTAATAATTTAGTTTTTTCATCAGTCCTAAAGTTATTTTCTTCTTCTAAAATTTCTTCACTTTTATTTGATTCTATTTCATCAAATTTAGCTTGTTCTAATGAATTTCGACCTCTTGGTTTAAATATTTTATTATAATCATTAGATCTATAAGATCCAAATTCAGTACATTCAAATCCATGATTAGCATTCATACCCGGAGTAAATGAATCACAAGATTCAAAAGGATACTTTCTCCATAGTTTTTCAGAACTAACACCAAATCCATGAACTTTAACATTTGGATTTTTACTTTCTTTGATAACATTAAAAGCTCTTGTTAAAAAATCTTCTCTTACTTTGGTAGTTTTTCCAACTAAACCACCTAAAGCTATATAATCTAAATGTCTACCTTGCTCATCAATAAAATCCATAGCTTGTTGTAAATATTCAAATGGTTCTCCTACATGGAATGTATATAATAATTTTTGCGGATTATTTAATCGCTTATACATATATAAAAAATTTTCCCATGTAGCTTTAGCACAATCTTCTTTTTCTTTAACTGTACCATCAGGCATTGGAATAACATCTATTTGTCCAAATAATGTAACATATTTATCCCATTTATTTATCCAATTAATATATTCATCTACATTAATTTCAATATCTTTACTCCAAGCTGTAAATGCACCAGAATCTATCATAATTGAACCTTTGGTTATACTAAATGCATCTAATATTTTTTCATCAGGTAAATTTTTAAAGTACCAATAAGAATGTAAGCTGTTAAAATCTCTATCACCTAAATTTTTTACATAATATTCTCTAAATTTACCAGATAAATTTCCTGAAAATACATTATAAAATTTCATAAATTTTGCTCCTTATTATATATTTTGTTCATAATATTCTTTTTCTTTATATAATCCTGTTGTTGTAAAATCGTTATATTGAGCAATAGTTGCTTCATTATCATCTAAATCTATATCAGGACCATACCAATATCCAAAACATTCTACATCACATTTCATTGGTACTCCTATTTTTTCTGCTCCTGATTTGATCATTAATTGACTCATTAATTCTGCGCATCTTTTGCGATTTATAAATGGACATTCTGCTATTACTTCCAAATTTGTTAATCATATAATTTCTTATATGTTCAGACTATATCTTCAATATAATTAATGCCTACCACTTCGAATAGTGCTAATATCTATTCTACATTGTTACATTCATCACAATTAGTCGTTACACTTTCCTGTCGAATATTTTTATTATATGAATGTAGTTTTGTATGAGTATGACAATTATTAATATCTGATATAGTGCTAATTGGAATATTAGTTTTCTTTGAAATTTCTTTATAAGAAAAATTACTATTTTCTAATAATTTAATAACTTGCAAACATTGTTCATCTTTATAAATATGAAATTTTTTACCTCGTCGACTTTTATTTGCTTTAATAATATTTTGATTCATTGGAATAAGTTGACAATTATCAGGATAATATCCTTTATCTGTATCAATCCTATCAATAGAATAACCTTCTTGATAATTATTTTTTAAAGCCCAATCTAAAAATAAATAACAATGATGCCATTCAGTACATACTTTTATTCCTTTAGCTCCATAATATTCATATGATTTGTGATTAATATTATTACATCTTTCTAACATTCCTTTCCATATATACCATATATTCGGATAATCTCTTCGCATACCCCATAGTTTTTCTTTATTCATATAATATCACCTCCTTCAGGCTTAGCACGGTATTACCATATCCTATTTTCTAGGACTTAGGCTCTCTTACCACCTTAGAATTTCTTCTTAGTTGACCGTTAGCAACTTATTATATATTATAACAAGTTACACCTCTTTTGCTTGAGTTCAATAGGTTTTAACATGACAAAATCTTATATATTATCATGTACAGGAAACAACATCTTAAATCCTAAATCCTTTAATTCTTGATTTGTTCCCAATAAAATCATAGCACGCTTCGACATGTCTGCCGCACTTCCTTGAATTATAGAATTGACTCTATTTATCTATTTATTTCTAAATAGTTAGACTATATTTTTAATATTAATCATTTATAATATTATGTACCCCTTCCACTCGTAACTCATCCTCGAGTGTACTCCTCCACAACAGAGGATAGTCGTTACATCTTATTTACCACTACTTCTTCCATATAAAATTAAATTACTAATTATACTACGAGCTATATTAAATTTATTACTTAATTCAGCATTTGTAAATCCTTCAACTCTTAAATCTCTTAATTGATTAATAAATTCTTCAGAATATTTTAGATTATTTTGGGCTAATGTTTTATATTTACTAAAATGAGTACATTTACTTTTAGAAATTTTATGTTTAGTTTCATCATAGCATTTATGATTCCAATTGTTTGTATGCTTATTATACATAGGATTTTTAGTCCCTAATAAAATTCCTTTATTTGCTTTACTTATTTTTAAACTCATTTCTTTATTATTTGTCTTATTATTCTGATAATTATAAACATTTTCAGATTCAATACCTCCAAAATAATCAATCCAATAATCTTCTTTCATTTGAGCTAAATTATCGTTACAAGCTTCTATTAATTGAAATTTAAAATTTGAAAGCATATATTTATTATAATCAGTTTGTAATATATGATTTGAATGTTCGTTATTTCTTAATAATCTCTTATGTTCTAAAAATCTTCTTTTAATATTATTTGTCTGTCCTATATAAATTTTATTATTAACCAAACATTGTATCTTATAAATATATTTCATATAAATTCTCCTAGTAGTATAAATCTTGACACGGTATTACCATATCCTATTTTCTAGGACTTAGGCTCTCTTACCACCTTAGAATTTCTTCTTAGTTGACCGTTAGCAACTTATTATATATTATAACAAGTTACACCCTTGAGTAATGAGGTTCAATACATACAGGCAATCAAATTCACCTGTCTATTACTTTCAGCTATATAACCACTATTATTAGTGATATCTATACCTTCTTGAGCAGCTTTTTCTATAATTTTTGTTCTTCTATATTGATTTGCTTTTTCTAACATATTAATATAATAATCTTTTATATCTTGACTAACTTCTTCATTTACAGAAGAAGTTGCTGTAAATAATGGATTAAAATCAACAGGTCTTTTATCATTATATTTAAAAGCAAAACGTTCATCTTGTATATGAGCTAAATAGCGCCTTCTCAATATATTTTATATTTCTATAAAAATTAGACTATATCTTCTAGATAATTACCTAGTATACCATTTCCACCAGTAACTCATCTTCTGATGTACTCCTCCACAACAGAGGATAGTCGTTACACTTTATTTTTTAAATAAAGTACTACCAAATCTAATCAATCTATATAAAGTATTATTATTTATATTTGGATATAATTTATAAATAGCTGTATATGAACCTAATTCTTTATATTTATTTTTAAGTTGTGCAATAAATTCTTGAGAATATTTTGAATTATTTCTATATCTTTCTTTTGCTATTTCAGATAATAATTTCTTACATTCTTCACTTCTCTTTTTTCCTTTATTTGCTATAGAAACTTTCTTTCGCATTATTTCAATACTTTCTTTTTTATGTTTTTTACCATACATACCATTTTTACTACCACTAACCGATTTGGATAAATTATATTTATATTCATCATTATATCCATTTCTATCTTTTTCATTGTATGTATATTTTGAAAATATTCCTTTGTAGTTATTTATCCAATATGTTTCTCGTTCTAAAAGATTATCTTTTTTACATTCTTCTATAATTTCAAATTTAAAATTTTCTTTTCCATATTTATTATAATCTTCTTGCAAATATTTATTATCACTTTTATTTCTATTTAAACGATTAAAATGTTCATACTTTCTTCTTTTAAAATCAATTGTTTGTCCTATATAAACTTTATTATTTATTAAACAAGTAATTTTATAAATATATCCATTTTGATTTGACATTATTTTATCACTTTCTTTAAAAAATTTTAGCACGGTATTACCATATCCTATTTTCTAGGACTTAGGCTCTCTTACCACCTTAGAATTTCTTCTTAGTTGACCGTTAGCAACTTATTATATATTATAACAAGTTACACCCTTGAGTAATGAGGTTAGATATATAAGGGCAAAAGGCTCACCCCATGCAGTTTCTGTATATCCTTTAATTTTAGCTTCTTTTTGTTTTTCTTCAACAAATACTTTTATTAAGGGATATGCATTAAAAAAGTCGTCAATTAATTTTTGAGCTTCTTCTATACTCATTCCTAATAATTCAGCAACTGATGCTGTACCTCTTCCATATAAAATCAGTTTATCTTTATATTTCTATAAAGCCAGACTATCTCTTTATTATAATTTTTTATTTATAATAGTAGACGCTTCCAACTGCAACTCATCTTCAGTTGTACTTCCTTACGGAATAGTCGTTACACTTTATTTATTTTCAAATAGTTAATTATATAAAAAGAAGTTCTTTATTTAATAAATAAATTTCATATATAATTAATTCTCTTTCATATAAACCTTAGCACGGTATTGCCTTATCTATTTTTAGACTTAGGTTCCCTTACCCATAAGCTATTTCTAGTTCTGGACCGTTAGCATAGCTTTTAAGCTACACACCCTTGAGTAATGAGGTTCATCTACTTTTCCTAAATAAAGTATATTTAGGGAGCATTTTTTATATACCCAAAAGTACACTTTTAATTTGTGTTCTTCTTTTCTTACCTTCTATATTTGTTTTATCAGTTTTATTACCATTTTCATCTAAATAAAATTCTAAACAATCTTCATATGTAGTACCAAAGGCTTCTGCTGCCATTGTACTATATAAATCTTTTCCTGTAAAATAAGCATTTTGCATTGATTGATCACCACTTAACCAAGCCAAACATCTTGGTTCTTGTCATTTTATTCTATATAGTTCGTTACTCTATATACGTTCTCTTATGAACTGCTTATAGTTTCCTATAAGATTAGACTATATCTTTAACTTATAATAAATACAAGTTATCTTCCGCTTCGATTTAAAGGATTTATATAAACTAGTCTCATCTAATACCTACCACTTGGCTCTACTCTACTCACATATAGCTTTCGATAGTCGTTACACTTTATATTGAAATGTATATCCCATATACTCTTTATTATTTTTTATATAACTAGATAATGTACCAGTATTAATTTTATTTTTATCTCCTGTTAAAAATTCAGATAATTGTTTTAATTTCCAAACAGTTCCTATATATTCACCTTTTTTAAAGATATCAATATATTTAGCTTTTATTTGACTGTTATGTAATTTCTTTTTAACTGCATGATTTATATTATTTTGCAAAGTAACCAATTCCAAATTATCTTCATCATTATTTAATTTATTACCATCTTTATGATTTATTTGTATGTAATTATGTGTTTTAAAATCATAACCAATATTTTCATTATGTATTATATTTTTATGTTGAATTTTAATCATATAAACTAAATGATGTAATCTAAAAGTTCTTTGATTCCCTTTACAATATAATGTAACATTTGCATAACCATCTTCATCAATAAAAGGAGTTATTATTTTTTCTTTATTATATCTGTTTACTTTATAATAACCATATTGATTTTTAGATTTTCTTATTTCAGAAAAAGCACATCTAATTAAAGTATTATCATCTAGTAATTTATATTTTCTTTTAAAATAATAAAATTCTTTAATCATAATTTCACCTTAAATTTCAATATCTTAGCTCGGTATTACCATATTATATTTTTATAACTTAGGCTTCACCGATTTCAAAAGATCCTTTATATATCATCACTGATATAATGCCCGTAATAAACTGGCTAAAGTCTGAACTTAATAATACATTACCTTTTCCAGCTCCAAACAATCTTCTTATTTCTTTAGCTTCTCCCTTACTTGGGATTTGCTGCAAATTCATAATTTTGGACTATATCATCATCTACTATATTTTATATCAATAGATGTCAGGCGCTTCGGAAATTATTTTCCTACTCCTTTCGGATAGTCTCTGCACTTTCGTAATTTTGCATGTAATTTATCATGAGCTTCTCTAGTCATTAATTGTAAATTATTTATATCATTGTTCTTAGGATTACAATCTATATGATGAACTACAAATCCATCAGGTATTTCTGTAATTCCTAAATGCTCACATATAACATAATGATGATAAAATATATGTTTACATCCTTTTCTACCAGTATACCAATCAGGTTTTAAAATTAAAAAATATCCATGACCATCTTCAATTATACCTTTATAATTAGGATGTTTATCTCCAGTTTTTCCTTTCATTGGATTTAGATTACCTTGTTTTGTAATAGATAATTGTTTTTTATATCTATTATTGTAATAATCTAAACCATATTCTGATATAAGTAAAACCTTAAAATCATTAAATTGATATTGAGGGATTTTAAACATTCTTCTTATTTCAACTAATGTTGTTAATGTTTTTGTATATAAATAAAATATTTCAGCTTTTTGCTCTATAGTTAGATCTTTTACTTTCATAATTATGCACCTCCTTAGGTGGAAATTGTTATTACGCTTAGCTCAGGATAACTATTATAGTTAGCTTCCCCTGAGTTCACCTGATTTTTCAATATATATTACTATATAAAGGCCCAATTTGCTTTAGGCGAACTTGACGAAAAACGTCCTGTTGCAGCTCCGATATTGATTTAAGCTAGTATGTATTTTTCCTGTTGAAGGTTCAATATTCTTTGGTCATATTTATCATATATTTCTATATGTATAGACTATATCTTCATCCTAATTTTATTAAATTAGGAGGTTAGCGCTTCGAATTACGTATTAATAGTAACCCTACTCTATTTCTAGATAGTCGTTACACTTTTTATAATTTACTCAGATATCCAAATTTTATAAGTCTATTTATTGAATTATAATCTATATCAGGATGAAGTTGCTGAACTTTGGAATAAGAATGTAATTGACTATATTCATTTCTTAATATAGGTACTAATTTATCATATTTATGATATGTAGCTCTTTTTCCTTTATTATAAGGTATTCTGCCTTTATTTTTAACACTAATTTTTTGTTTAGTAATATCAGATAAATGTTTATTTTTGTTTCCAAACGTAGGATTATTAGCTATGGTGATTTTTTGTTTTTCTATACTAGCTTTACTTCTTTTAATACCTAAATGACTCTTTCTATTAACTTCTAGTTCTTCCTTAGTCATTTTTCTATTTTTATTCCAAGCTACTCTACCTATATTGCTTTTAGATATATTCGAAGAATATTCTAAATTTTTTGTTGAATTATCTTGAAAATTATAAATAGTAAAACTATTAATACCACCATAATAATTCATCCAATATGTTTCTCTTTTAAGCATTTCTTGTTCTGATTCACAAACTTGTATAATATTAAATTGAAAAGTAGCTTCACCATAATTATTATAATCTAATTGTAAATATTTGTTATAATGTTTAACTTTTCTTAATGATCGTAAATGTTCATTTTTCCTTTTATTAAATTCTCTTTTTGTAGATCCTATATATCTTTTATTATTCTTAGAACAATAAATTTCATATACTATAAATTCATTCATTAACTTCATCCCTCCTTTCTCAAGCAATTATAACTTAGCACGGTATTAGCTTATCTTATAAGTAATAAGACTTAGCTTCCCTTACCCATAAGCTATTTCTAGTTCTGGACCGTTAGCAAAATAAAATTTTATTTTATTTCACACCCAATAATAAATTGGTTCGCTAACATTTAACTTTACTATTACTAGTAAAGGCCTCAATCAAATTTAAGGCTATCAAAAATGCATCTATAAGTTTTTCCATTTTTCTGTATTCTAATAATGCTAATGTAAGTGGTGTATTTATTTCTTTTAATTCATTAACACCAGTACCTTTTCCTGATTTAGTTTTATATTTTAATATATCATAAAATAAAATACTTAATTGAGCAGGACTAGAAATTAATATAGGATCATCTAATTTTTTATTATAATGTTTTATTCTATATGCTTGAATTTGATCTTCATAAGGTTTAATTTCATCATATACTTTTTTTCTAGCTTCTTCTAATCGTACAGAATATTTATTATATAATTCTTTAAGCATTTCATTATTCATATTTATACCTGTTCTTTGCATATCTTCTAATATTGGTAATAAAGGCATTTCTATTGTTTCAAATACATTTTTTATACCTTTCATATCAGGTTGATTTAAAACATTGTATTGATATTTAAATAAATCAAATGTCATTAAAGTATCTTTTCCAGCATAAACAGTTGCTATATTTAAAGGAATATAATCGAATGTTATACCTTTAAAAAGAGAATCGAATCTATTTACACCTTCATCTTCTAAAGCTATATATTTATTATATAAATATTTCAATCCATGTTCTTCATCTTGGTTTAATAAATTTGCTCCGAAGCATAGTATCCCAATATGGATCAGGTAATGGCTGTCCTAAAAATGTTCTATAAACTGATAAATCAAATTTGGCATTATGGAATATTAATTTAAATCTAGGATTATATAAATACTCTTTAATTATTTTCCTAAAATCTTCTGGTTGCATTTGACTATTCAATCTAGTATTATATAAGATTGATTTATGATTAATAGGAACATATATATTTTCTTTACCATTACTAAAAGAAGCTCCTACAAAAGTATCTGTATAAGTATTTAAGCCTGTAGTTTCTGTATCAAGTGCTAATAAGTCATCTGTTTCTTCAAAGAATTTTATTAATTCATTAGGATCTGTAATACATTTACTTGCGTTTTTATAATTTTTTAATTTTTCTTCAACAAGCTTTTTAGCTTCTAATACTAAATCATCTATAGTCTGACCTTTTTTTATTTTAATGTTAAGTTCATTTTTAGAAGAATTCTTTTTAGGTTTTTCTGGTAGTTCAAATAAAGGCATTTATATTACTCCTTTCATTAAAACATATCCATAGTTCTTCTTGTAGCAGTTGGTATTTGAGTTGTATTATTAGTATTTGTAGACATATTAGGATTATAATCATAATTATTTGGTTTTATAATATTTAATTCAAATGCATCTTTAACTTCACCAAATTGATCACAAGTTTTATTATCATTAGCACCTACTGGAATTGGTGTATATATAGTGTTTAGGTCTTTACCTGTTCTTTTAATTTTATAAATTTGTCCTGATATAGGTTGTCCTGGAGCTATTTCATCAAAATATGGTTTTAATGTATTTTGTACCCAACTTAATGATTTTTTCCAATATTGAATAGATTGAGTATCTTCATTAAACATTGCTAGAATTATTCTAGGTACTGGTTTATAACCACTAGCACACCATTTACATGTATCTACTGGATCTCCTTGTTGTCTTGCACAATCTATTGTAGCTGAATTTCCTGGATTTACAAAATCATGTACTGAATGAGCTCTTAAATCAGTATAATTATTATATAAGAATCTTACATTAGCTGATTCTCCATCTTTTAAAGTAAAAAATTGACCTCCTCCCTTAGAATATTCTTCAAATTGATCTGATGTGATTACTGCCATTTTAATTTCTCCTTTCTTTTCTTTTATTTTTTATTTTGGCCTGGGAGCCCATCCCCTTAAATACAGGCTATATATTATAACATCTAAATAGATGATTATAACCTTAATACATATTATATATTTTTTGCCATTGTGAAAAAGGTACAGCTATTAAAGATTGAAATTCTTGATATGTTAAATCATTAATATCTTTTCTATCAGGTAATAATGTAACATAACTTTTTATATTTTTATTTTTCAAAAAATTACCTAGTTTTAAAGTTCCATGTCTTCCTGCATCATCAGGATCTAATGCTAAAACAAATCCCTTGCATTTTATCTTTAATAATTCTTTATATTGAAATTCAGTACCTGTACCTAATAAAGCAATGCCTTCTTTTTTATATTCATGTAAAGACCATAAATTAAAAGGTCCTTCAACAATATAAACATAATTTAAAAAATCATTTAATTC
>CALESE010000064.1 GCA_937907205.1 uncultured Romboutsia sp.
CATAAAGAGTATTAACAAAAATAAAAAAGCGTAGACTTTGTCTACGCTCTGAAAGGTATTGATTTTTAATCAATACCTTTTCTTGAATGTTAATTATTGAGATGATTAGCAACATTCATAACATATAAACTTTGTCATTATTTAAGTCCAAGTTTCTGCCTTTTACTTATTATATGAGCTTCTATATCCTTTGCGGCTTCAATTGGGTCATCTCCTAAAGCTATTTTACCACCTGTTAATCCTTCAACATCTTCTGTAAGTAATTTTACTAATTTAGGAGCACCAGTAACAAATGGTGTAGGAGATAAATGTGTATATGCTCCATATGCTACTGCAAAAACACCATCTATAGTAGCCTTTTGTTCCATCCATTCTGGAGCGGTAACCGCTATAGGAAGGTCTGGAATATCAACATCAAGATGGTCCGCTAATTCCGTAACAAGCATTGATATTCTTCCTGTATCTGTACAAGTACCAAAACTTAGTACAGGAGGTATTTTAAGCATATTGCATACTTCCTTTAAACCTTCTCCTGCATATTTTTCTATAGCTTCTAAGTTGCATAATCCTGCTACCTCAAGAGCGTGATTACCACAACCACCAGCTACTACTAATATATCTCTTTTTATTAATTCTTTTGTTATATTAACTGTATTCCAGTCTTGAGGACCATTTCGTAGTGTAGAGCAATTTGCAAGTGCAACAATACCCTTTATTTTACCAGATGAAATTACATCAACTAATGGATCAAGTGTATTAGAAAGAGCACTTAAAACAGCTTCTGTTGAAAATCCTGCTATAGCTTTAGTAACATATTTAGGAACCATAGGTTCTATTTTACCATGTCTTTTCTTAAAATTATCTATTGCTATTTTTATTAAGTTATCTGACATTTCATTAGCTTTTTCTGGATAATATGGCATCTTATGTTCTGTACCAGGTACACCTATTATTGTACTTATACTAACTAATGCCACTTGATATTTTTCAGCATATTGATCTATATCTGGTGGTGAACAGTTTTCTTCCATAGCAATAGCATCTACTGTACCAGTAGCAAGAAGTGGTTCTAGAGTTAGCCAATTCCCCATAAGACCAACAAATATATCGTCAACATCATATCTTTGTAATAACTCTTGTCCTGTTTCAATAGAGCCAACTACTCTAATCCCTTTAGATCCTGCTGCTATAGCCTCATCTTTATATTCACCTTTTCTAAGTTTTTCTATAGTAAGTGCTCCTATCCAAGGTTGATGTCCATTAAATACTATATTTACATAGTCTGGATCCATTATACCTAAGTCTACATTAACTTCATGAGGCATAGGAGTTCCAAATAATATATCTTGTACCATTTCAAGACCTATTAATGCTGTATATATAGTAGATAATCCTAATCTAAGAGCTTTTGTAGCAAGTGATACATAATCTCCATCAACATTTGTTAAACAACTTGCAATTGAGTTTTGAACTTCATGGTCAACACCAGAAGGATAAATATGAAGTTCTTTCCATACTGTTTTTCTTTTTCTTGGAGCAAAGGCTTCTGTCATTATACTAGATTGATCAGGACCCGCTTTCATATCTTTATCAAGTAAATCTGCTAATTCAATAGCAAGTTTATTAATATCCTGATTAGTATCTATTCCTACTTTTTCACACATCCATTTTAATTTAGATTCATCTTTTATTTTAAATGGAGATTTACCTTCTCCAGTGGCTCTAAGTGTTCTAAACGCTTCATATGCATGATGTGCATATGTAGCTGCACCCATTATATTTCTCATAAGAAAGTTTCTCATAGCCATAGCATCTGGCCCTATACCACAAACCCCTTTATCAGCTCCTGTTTTTTCATTAATTCTACAAGGACCATGTGTACATAATTGACAACTTAAACCTTGAAGACAAAAATTACATCTTATTTTCTCTTGTGGTTCCCATCTTGAAAATACACTTGAAAGCCCATCAGTTTGAATTCTTTTTAACATTTCCTCAACAGAATCATGGTAACTTACACGGCCTTCTAATTTTTCTTTGATTGTTTCGTCCATGTTTTTGTATTAATCTCCTTTATATATTTACATATCCTTTGATATTATTTACATATTTGAATTTTTTTATTTAATATAATGTAAAATCATTTCTAAAATATTTGTATCCAATATAAACTAAACACTTTAACTAACCCCTTAATTTTTTGTAATAAAAAAGAGATATTAGTATTTCTACCAATATCTCCATTCATTATATTTTAAATTGATATAGAATAATCTCTGCTATATTAATTGTAAATTTAATAACTTTATTTATTTTATATTCTATACTTATCTTTCCATTATGTAAGTTTATCAAACTTTTTAATTATTATAATATTTATAAAGCCATCCCAGTTATTTCCTGTCTTACCACACCTTGAGGTTAATTAGTATCTCAAAAATATCTTACTATATAAATATATACGAACACGCATTACGGTTTGTCTTGATACTTCACCACAATTTACACCTACATTATAAACTTCTGTAGAATACTTCTAATCTAGTAATTTCTTACCATCTTTAACTAAATCAAATATAGATTTTCCCTATTCTTTAGTTATATCAAAATAAATCTTTTACATGCCTTTTAGGAATAAAAATCATATGCCTGTCATTCTATTTTAGCTTATATATAAACATGTAGCATAAATACTATCCTCTAATTTATATACCACATAGTTAATATAAAACATTATCAGATAAAGATATTTCTGCTAAAGCTTTTGTAATTTATATACCACATAGTTAATATAAAACTATTAGTATTTTCTATTGCCTCTAAATAAACTTCCATATTTATATACCACATAGTTAATATAAAACTCCAACGAGCTATTTCGTGATGACTAGAAATCTTCGTATTTATATACCACATAGTTAATATAAAACGTTTTGTAAAATTATACTTGTTTTTTTATTAGCTTCTATTTATATACCACATAGTTAATATAAAACCTTGATAGGGTTAGAAAGGCTTCTGAGAGCTTTTAGAATTTATATACCACATAGTTAATATAAAACGGGCTTGTACGAGCTGAGAATGCAATCAATAGCAACTATTTATATACCACATAGTTAATATAAAACCATTTGATATTTCATCAACTTTATTTAAAACATAAGTATTTATATACCACATAGTTAATATAAAACGAATATGCCGAGAAAGCCACTTGTACCAGGCACGATTAATTTATATACCACATAGTTAATATAAAACAATACAACAAAGTTGAGTGAGTTTTCTACTCAGCTTATTTATATACCACATAGTTAATATAAAACGATTTTACTTGATGTTATTAATATGAACTCTTTTTTAATTTATATACCACATAGTTAATATAAAACCATCTTTATATAAAAGTTCTTTTTTGTGTTCTTTATAATTTATATACCACATAGTTAATATAAAACAGATATTTTAATACGAGAAAGTGGGTGAGCTTTAATATTTATATACCACATAGTTAATATAAAACAAGAACCTACTATAACTCGGTATAATTTGTTTTTTGTATTTATATACCACATAGTTAATATAAAACTTTTACCAAATTGATTTTCTCCATTTTGATATTCACATTTATATACCACATAGTTAATATAAAACGATAAATAATTTATTAGAAGAAAAAATACTTTCCATAATTTATATACCACATAGTTAATATAAAACCAAATGTTAATAGCTCAATAAATAGACTTTTAAAGTTATTTATATACCACATAGTTAATATAAAACTGCTATAAAAAATTATTAAAAAGAGGTTCAATCATTATTTATATACCACATAGTTAATATAAAACAAAGTGAGTGAGCAATCATTGTCTTTGATCGCAGTCATTTATATACCACATAGTTAATATAAAACCCCAAAATTATTATCTCTAAGTCTATTGTAATAAGTATATCATAGCATAAAATATAACTCAATAAATATCAATTTTGCAGTGATGTTGTAGTAGTGCAAATTAATATTTATATAATATCTCCTAAACCTCACTAATTTCAACTACTTGATATCTATTTATATAAAATTTACCTCACTGCAAACTATATAAACATCTCATCAAAACTTTTATGACAACCATATACTTTTTTACTTATATTCTTATAATTCGCAACTTCATAAACATATACAGAATCACTTCCATCTATAATCTTTTCTAACTCTACTATACACTTGTTTAATTTAGCCGATGTAATTTCTCCTTCAAAAACAGAATTTTGTGTCCATGTTAAATACTTTTTCAAATGCTTTCTAGCTTTGTTTAATTGTTTTCCTTCTGAAATATCATACGTTATTATAACAAACATATTACCACCACGCCTTTAGAACCTTATATTTTTCATCACCAATAAAATGTTTTATAAGTTTATAGCATTCTAATCTAATAAAATATTTATATGAAACTTGCCTATTTAACTTTCTATGTTTTATAGTTGTATTCATCTTGCCTTCGAAGTCTGCTAAAAATTTTTTCTTTCCTTCTTCACTTAAATAACAAATTTCATCTTCATATATAAAATCTTTTTTTGTAAGTCTTCTATTATTAACTAAACTAAAAATTATAGGATCAATTATAAGTGGTTTAAATATTTCTGCTATATCTAAACTAAGAGAAAATCTTTTAGATGAAGGCTCGTGTAAAAAACTTACAGTTGGATCTAGCTGTGTTTTATACATTTCTTTAAGTACATTAGTATACATTATGCTATTACCAAATGATATTAAAGCATTAATTGGATCTTTTGGAGGTCGCTTTTCTCTTTTATTAAATGAGTATCCATTTTTTAAAATTTGGTTAAACGACTTATAATAAGTTTTTCTAATTCTTCCTTCTATACCCATTAATGTTTGTATCTCTTCTACATAGTCTATATTTTCAGCTTCTTTCTTTATCAAATCTATTAAATCGCTTTCTACTTTGTAGTATCTCATATTTCTAAGTATATGATGAACTGCACTTTTAATAAATGATTTTGCTAAATAAATTCTCTCATAACCATCTAAATAACAAGCTGATTGACATACTAATAAAAATCCTGATACATTCTTTTTTCTAGGATAGAAACTTCCTGTATAATATCCATAATAATTATAAAAATTTAATATTATCCCATATTTACTAATGTAATTTATCATTTTTGTATTTAAATCTACTTCTCCATATACATGTAAAGTATCTATTTGTTCAATAGGCAACGCTCTTTTATTATCTTCACAATCTTCAAAGTAAATTGTATTATCTTTTCTTTTTAATCTACCATTATTTAATATATAATAGTCTTTCATTATTCATTCTCCTTTACATAGCAAAATTCATAATATGAACATTTTTTACAATAAGGTAATTTTTCTAGTCTAGGAGGACTTTGTTTTTTATTAATATTTATTATATCTTCTATTACAGCTTCTATCTCTTTCTCTTTTTCATCTGTAAGTTCAATTTCTTCTTCTCTTCTTTCTTTTACATAATTTAGCATTCCTTTTTTAATTATTCCAAGCCTTTTTAGATAGTATAAATAATAGTATAACTGCATTTTATCAGCTTGTTCCATCTTACTACTTATTTTCACTTCTCTTATGTATGTATCATCAACTATGTCTAATTTTAACAAATTATCTATTAATAGCTCTTTATGCTTTTTTCTCTTATATGAATTTTCATGTACTAATTTTCCTATTTGCACTCTTTCGCTATTATGCTCCATAGTTATTCTTTTTGAAAATAACCATAGTTTCCTTTTACATACAAAGTAGTAATTTATCTTAACCCCTTGAATATTTAATTGTTCTAAATCTATTGACATAAATTCACCTTCTTCATTTGTTTTATGCCACATAGTTAATATAAATCTATTATATAAAGTTTATTAATTCCTTTTCTAGTAAAACACCTCTACCTTCTAATTTTCCATTTACATCATTTAATTCATATTCACAATTTAATATTTTTATATCGTCTAAACCTTTTTTGTTAATAGGTTCAAGTATTCCTAATTCTCTTGTCTTATAAGTTGGAACATTAACAGTTTTTTTCATAATTTCTCTTCTTAATAATTTTCTTTGATCTTTTAAACACTTAATAAACTTTTCATCTTTTTTATCATTTAAATATTCTTTATTTAAAAGTTCTCCTAATTCTTCGTATACTCTTATGTATGTATTCTCTATTTTACGATATATTGTCTTAGGTATAGCAACGTTACTATCTATATCCCTTAGTATACTTTGAGCTTCTTTTTTAGATAAATCATAAGATGTAATAGAATCTAATATACCCATAGCTTTTTCAAACTTTATATAAAAGTCTGTACCTTCTAAACTTTCTTTTGAGTATAGCTCTTCTATCATAAAAACTTTATCCTCTTCACTTATTTTTAATAAACCATTTGTGCCTTTATTTTTAATTAAATATTCTAATAGCTCTTTACCGTTTTTTACTATATCTTTATCATATATACTACCAATTCCATTAGCACCCTCCGTATAAATAAAGACATTAGGATTTTTTATATCTTCTGGTTTACCTTTTCTATTACATCTTCCAAACCTTTGGAATAGGCTATCTAAAGTTGATAGTTCTGTATGTAATACATCAAAATCAACATCTAGAGATGCTTCTACTAATTGTGTAGTTATCCAAATTCCATTTTCATTTCCTTTTGCAAATCTCTTTATATCGTGTTCCAGTTTACTCCTATCTTCCTGTATATACATAGAATGAAGTATGTTTAAATTCACACTATTATCTATTTCTTTTATTTTTTCATAAGTTTCATTAGCTGCATTTACTGTATTAACTATAACTAATACTTTTTTACTGTATCCTTCATTTATTATTTCTTCAAGTTTATTATTTATATTGTCATATTCAAGCTTTATATTATGCCTCTTTTTATCTGTATTAAATGTAGCTTCTACAGTATTTTCATCATCAAGTACTCCTCTTTTTTTAAGTTGGTCTAAATAAATAGTTGGCATAGTAGCTGTCATTATCATAAACTTGCCACCTATTTTATGTATCATTTCAATTCCTTTTATTAAAACTGCACATATTTCAGGCGAGTATGCTTGTATCTCATCTATCACAACCTTAGAATAAGCTAATGTGGCATATTCTTTTTCATATCCTCTATATTTAAAAGGAAACTTAAATATTTGATCTATTGTTGAAAATGTTAATTTCGTTGACATTAATTTTGATTGATTTACTCTTTCTTCATAATCACTATAATTATTCTCTTCCATATAATCTAAACTTGTTGAGTGTAATAATCCTGCATAATTATATTTAATATCTTCTTTTGATACTCTATCAAATAATGCATTAATACTTACCCTAAGTGGCAACGTGAAAAATCCCTTGTCATTGTCTATCCATATAAGAGCTGTTTCTGTTTTTCCCATTCCAGTTGAGGCTTTTAAAATTATGTTTTTATCTCTATTTTCCTTTGCAAATTTTTGGACATCTCTTAGTTCAAATCCATTTATTTTTATAAAATTTTCTGTATATTCACCTACATTTTTATCATGATTAAGTTCAATTGGTTCATGTGCTGATGCTGCATGGTCTAATCTATGAGTTAATCCTTTTAATAATATGTATAAATTATAGTTATCATCTTCAGGTGTTATTCTTTTTTCCATATCTTCTAAATATCCATTTTTTAAAGATTTAGGTTTGATAAAATATCTAGGTTTAAAATACTTTTCTATATCATCTATTTTATTTGATATATCTTCATCCAACACATTTTGAACTTTCTCTTTAAAATCTTTATCTATTATTATCTCTCTTTCATGATGATATCCAATTGATTGTGCTACTATTGGTATTAATTCTTCTGGTATATTAAGTTCTTTATAATTCAAAAAAGCAGGAGATATATAATTGTGGTATATATCATTTTCAAAATTAGTTTTAAGTTTTTCTTCTCCAAATTTATCTCTTATTACATTTTGAAATGGAGTGTATACTTTACCTAAATCATGAAATTCTGATATTATATCTAATAATCTCCAAAATTCATCTTTATCAATAGTAATATCTTCCTCTCTGTCTATTAAACTTTCAATTTTATTTCCATAACTATTTTTAATATTTTCTAGTTCTCTTAATAATCCATAAGTATGTTCTCTTAGTGTTTCCTTTGGATTAGATTTTGCATAAATCATAGCTTATTCTCCTTATTTTTTGCATCAATAAATAAGGTAAGTTAAAATTAATCTTACCTTATTTGTTTTAAATTTTTTATATATTATTAAAACATACTAAGTCATAATTATTATCTAATAATATACTACCTTTTCTAATTAGTTTTCCTGAATCTACATATAAAGTATCTATTTTATTCCAAGTACTTCTATCATTTAAGTAGTAGTTATTTAGTCGATAACTTATTCCACTTAAATTATAATCATTCGTCTTTGGAATATATATTGGTGTCTTTATATTATATTGAGCTAGTTCATAATTATCATAGTCATCTTCACTATCTCTATCAACTTCATACATTTGAACATCTACAAAGTTTATATCATCTATTCTAACTAAGTCTTCTTTTCTACCTAGTGATAAATGCTCCCCTAGATTTAAAAACCTTTCATATATTTTATCTAAAATATCATCTTGTGCATTTATATGAATTATTAACTTAACATTTAAAAGCATATGCTGATTCATAGGCATAGTTGTAACTTCTTTTTTCTTATAAAAGTATGTTGTTTGATAGTTATTTACTATACTTTCGTAGCTTCCCTGTATACTTATATTGATAGGGATATACTCTTTTGCATCTAGCAACTTATGTAACATACCATTTACAGTAGAATACGGTGGTAGTGGATAAGTTTCAGATATTTTTAATGCAAATGGTTTTTTATAACATACTGTTTCTTGAAATAAATCTAATCTTAATGCTCTCATAAGCTTACTCCCCGTAGTATTCTTTTACCTCATCTATTAAATTATTAAAGAATTTATCTATACTATCAACTTTTCCAGGTAATATTTCTTCAAGTTCTTCTTTATTATTAAATACTCCATTAGCTATACCTATTGAAGTATAATCAGATAAATTTTTACCTAAAAAAGTTGAGTTTACAACTTCCTTTATAGTATTACTACTTACACTATAACCTTTTTGAGAAGCTTCTAATTTTATTCTTCCTAAAAAGAATGGATTAGATATATCATATAATCCTCCTACTGCAAATAACGGAGATAAGTTCTCTTGTCTTCCTCTTATATTTCTATTTAATACTTTTACAATTTCTAAGAACTCTACTACTCTTTTTGATTTTTCTTCGTTAGATAGTTCTATATCTTTATCTTTTCCTATCTTTGATAAATCAATCGTGAATGTATATGTATAGAAACTTAAGTGTTGTTCTATATTTGCAAGGTTTGGATGTTCCCCTATTCTATCTGCTAGGCCTTTGTTATTTAAAAAGTCCATATCACTTCTATATGGTTCAAGTGATATTGCATTACTTAATCTTATAACAGCTTCTCTTGTTGCAGACCCTCCTTTTGAGTCATCACTTTTTTTATTAGTTTTCATATATCCGAATAAATCCATCTCTTGAGAATCTTTTATACTTAACTCATCTTTAAATTGTATTGTCCCTTTTCCTTTATCTACAACTTGTAGATTCCAATTGAAAAGTTCATGCCCTAATCTTACAACATCATATCTTAAAGCTTGTCTAGAAGCGAAAGTATACATATTTCCATCAGCTCTAGTTAATTTTTTTAATTCTGATATATTTCCAATTCCTTCTCCATAATTTAAACTTTGTGCATTAAATATTACACTTACACTTAATCCTTTTCCCATTTTATTTTACCTCCTCTGTATTTGGTTCATATTTTTCTGATATTAATCCTGATATAAATGCATAAGCTATTGATTCAAAATCTAACTCTTTCTCTGACATTACATCTAAAAATACTGTTGGTATAGATTTTTCACAACTCATAAATAATCTAAGTATTGTATCCATAAAATCTTTTTTATTTCTTACTTTAGCAGTATTTAGCAGTTTGTAAGCAATTCCATTTATTTTATTTGTAGAGTTAATTGATTCGTAATAATCATGTATCTCTCTACCCACATATCTAATTAACTTAAGTTTTTTATCATCCACTTTTTCTCTTCCTCCATTTTTATAACAATTTAGTACATATCTTATTTTTATTACTTTATATATATCACTACTTAAAGTAGTAAATCCTTGTACAGTCTCTATACATTGTTTTATTTTTATTCTAAGCTTATCTTGTATTAGAAACTTTAAATCTTTTTCTTTTAAAATTATATCTATTAATGATGCTTTTAAATTCTTATCTTTTATGCTTTCTAACAGCTTACTTTCAATCGTGAAGAATTTAGCAAGATATGTCGGCATATTGAAGTAATTCATTATACATTTTTTTGCATCAACACTTGCCTTGAATTCCACAAATAGTATATTTTCTAATTGCCACTTACTTTTTTCTTTATTTTCACTAACCATATCTACTATTAATTCTTCATAAGGATTATCTTTATCCCGTTTACTTCTTAAATTATAATTATTATCAAATAATTCTTTTACTGATGTATCCATATTTATAAAAGAATAAAACTCATTATCATCATTTTGTATATATTTTTTTCTAACTAAAGTTGCTCCTGCTGGAGTACAAAAAAGTATTAATTTACATATATCACATATTGAAAAATCTAAATTCATATTCCAATACATATTCATTGCATTATCTGCGCTAACTGCTAATGGTACAAAGTTGCTTTCTGTATAATTACTAACTAATCCTTTTATAGAACCACACATTTCACAGGATTTAAGATTATCTAAATAAAACTTAACATCATCTATATTTTTATTCTTTTTTATAAACTGTGAATTAATATATTTAAATATTTTTTCTATTGTTTTTATACTACTTTTACTAATTCTTTTAGATTTTACTTCACCATCTATATAAGTAAGACTTTCTAATACAAATTTACTTAGCATATCCATATCATTTAATTCTAAAATATCATTAAGTTTTGAATTATATATTATAGGTAATAAGTAATCATTATACATAATTTTCTTTAGACCATTTTCATCTAAGTTTGATTTATTTACATTGAAAAAACTAACTTGCCCAAAGAAATTGTCACCTACTATATACTTGTATAAATTTAAAGTAAGTTTTTCATTAATATGATTTATTTTAAATATATCAACACATTCTTGACATAGATTTTCAAGTTTCTCTATATAATCAAAGCTCTTAATTTTTCCTATTTCATCAAATCTAATTTTTAATTCATTAAAATTATCATTATCAAACTTCTTTACTTTATCAGCTTGATACTTAATATTTTCTTTTATCTTTTTGGTTACATCTTTTACTTTATCTTCATTCTTTTTTAAATAAGATAAGTTATAATTTATGCTATTTTCAATTCTTTTAGATAAATCATACTCATTCATAAAGTATTTGAAGTAATATTCATGGAAATTTTCTAATATAGAACTATCAAACTCTATGTAGTTTTCTTTCTTATAATTTTTGCTCTTCTTTATTTCTTCAACACACTCTGTATCTTTAAGTATATTTAAAAATCCAATAATTCCCATATTAATCGGCCAATTATTCATATATACTCTTAATTTCATTTATTTCACCTCCCATTTAAAACTTCAATATTACCCATGCCTTGATTTCGTTTATGTCCTAATCCTAATTTATAAATATCATTTAAATCTTCCTTGTCCCCTATAAGCTTAAACATTCCTTTATATGAATTGACAAATTGATATTCCTTATTAGTTCTATTTTTAAATTCTCTTAATGGCTCTTTTACCACAACTTTTTTTAGATTTAAATTTTCAAACTTTAATTCTTTTTTAAGGCCATATCCCCTATAATTTTTAAGTATAGTGTTAGTTATGTAGCTTAATTCTTTTACATAGTTATCATTACTTACATCTATAAATTTTCCAGAAATATCTTTTATACATATTGGTGATAATGTATTAAATATAGCTTCTTCTTCAAAAATCTCAGACTCTTTAACTAAGCTAATTTTATATCTGCTTATTTCATAATGTTTATATCTAAATATTTTTGTATTTATAAATCCATTATATATATTTAATCCTAACTCTAAATCTGGAGTGCTTATATACATAATTACTTTATCTTTTACTATAAAGTTATCTTCTTCTATTTCATAATTTTTTATATAAAAAGAAAATGTAAAGTTTTTACTTTGTTTATTACTTTTATCCTTATAAAAATATAACTTTCTAAAATATTCTTCATTTGACTTTTTTATAGCTTCTTTTATTAATGATACTCCCAAAGGATTATAAAATCTTGGAAATTTACCACATTGTAATTCTACTTTTATTCTCATTTTTTCACCTCTTTAGTTACAGTATAAATATCAATTCAGAACGATTCGTGTAAGATTGTAAAATTTAATATAATTTTTTTATTTTTTCTATTTCATCTATAATATCTTCTCTTAAGTTTTTTGGAGAAATTACCTCAACATTCGCTCCCATGCTAAGTATCCAGCTTTTAATTTCACTATAACCTTTCATTGTAGCTTTAAAAATTATTGAGTTTTCTTCTTCTATTATCTCTTGATTAGAAACCCATATCTTTTCTTTTATTATTATTGAAAAAGGCTTTTTTATTTTAAGAACTATATCATATTCACCATCTTTATAAATACCTACACAGTTTTTACTATATTCATCCCAACTAAAAGTTTTATCAATCTTATATTTTGATTCTAGTACTTTATATGAATCTATTCTACATATTTTAAAATCTAAAAATCGTTCTTTATTTTCGCAATATGCAACCATATAAATATCACCTTTATAATTAAACAACCCATAAGGATGTACATTACGATTACTATATCCTGATGTTAAAGATCTGTAAGTGATATTAATTTTTCTTTTAGCTATATAAGAAAAATTAATATCATTACACAATTTTTTATGCTTATCATAATCTAAATTACTTTTAGGCTGAATTGTAAAGTAATCCATATAATTTTTTGAACCTTCTTTGTTATTTACTACTGCTTTTAATTTATCTACAATTTCAATAAACTCTTTTTTATTTATATCATTGTTGTATATTAACTGCTCTTTTATCATATCTAAAACAATAATGTCTTTTTCATCTATTTTCAGCCCTAATAGACACCTACCAACTATTGAATACCCACCGTAAGATCCTTGTTTTGAATCTATTAGTATACCTGCCTCTTCTAAGTAATATTTATATTTTAGAATTTGTCTTTCGCTTACACCTAGCTCTTGCGCTAATTCATAAGCTTTCATCTTACCTCTAGCTTGGTAAAGTAGCCATTTTTATAGAATTTTCTACTGAACCGATTTTAAACACCTCATTGTTACATTTTATACTATTTTTCTACATTTATTTATTCTTTATCGATAAATCGATATCCTCCTTTTCTCCCAGAAAGTATTTTTATATTATTTCCAGTATCTATTAATGCCTTAATATCACGCTCTATTGTTCTTTCAGAAACATGAAATTTCTCTGAAAAATATTTTTTATTTACTACTGACTCTAATAATTTAATTTCTTCTAAAATTCTAGCCCTTCTATTTTTTGTATTAAAAAAATTATTCAATTTATTCTACCTCCTTTATAAATATAAATTAATCATGGAATATAATTTAAATTTATTATAATATTAATTTATCCTACCTATATGAATAATAAAAGCGACAATTTTAGGAATTTATCTCATTTCATATCATACAATAAAATAAATATTTGTTAATTAAAAACTTTTTATATTATTATAATAATAACACTTCACAAAAAAACAGTGTATTAATAAATACACTGTTTCCACATAGTTAATA
>CALESE010000065.1 GCA_937907205.1 uncultured Romboutsia sp.
TATGCAAGAAATAAATATATGTAATTGTTTAGATATAAATGATGAAGTAGTAAAAGAAGTAAAACATACAATGCCACAAGAGGAAATGTTATATGATTTAGCAGAATTATTTAAAGTATTTGGAGATACTACGAGGATAAAAATACTATATGCATTATTTGCAAAAGAAATGTGTGTATGTGATATAGCTGATTTGTTAGGAATGACACATTCTGCAATATCTCATCAGCTTAGAGTTTTAAAACAAGCTAGACTAGTTAAGTTTAGAAAAGAAGGAAAGATAGTATATTATTCACTAGATGATGACCATGTAAGTCAAATATTTGATTGTGGTTTACATCATATTGAAGAAATTTATAAAAGATAAAGAGGTGATTAATTATGGAATCTAGTAGTATAATCAAAAAAGAAATTTTTCTAGGTGGTTTAAATTGTGCACATTGTGCTGAAGTCATAAATGAAAAAGTATCAAAATTAGAGGAGATAGAAATTGCAAATTTAAACTTTATAAATAAAAAACTTACTATTAATATAGTGGGTAGCTCAAATGAGGAAGATGTTATAAATAAAGTAATAAATATAATAAATGATACGGAACCAGGATTAGATATAAAAGTATTATCAAAACCTAAATCTATAAAAAGAGAAATACTATTAGGTGGATTAAACTGTGCACATTGCGCTGAAGTTATAAATGAAAGAGTATCAAAATTAGAGGAAATAGAAAGTGCAAATTTAAATTTTATAAATAAAAAACTTATTATCAATATAAATAAATATGAAGATGAAAATAAAGTTATGGAAAAAGTAACTGGAATAATAAATGATACAGAGCCAGGGTTAGATATACAAATAATATTAGAAGACAAAAAAATTGAAAATAAAAGAATAAAAAAATCAAAAAATGATATAAATAAATCTGATTTATTTAAGCTTATAATAGGTACACTTGTTTATATATTTGGAATATATCAAACAGCAACAGGATTTGAAAGTCAATTTAGCAGTATTATATTTTTAGGTGCCTATATAATTGTTGGTGGAAAGGTATTGACTAAAGCATTTAAAAATATATTAAAAGGTCAGATATTTGATGAGAATTTTTTAATGTCATTAGCAACTTTAGTAGCTCTTATTATAGGAGAATTACCTGAAGCTGTGGGTGTTATGTTATTCTATCAAATAGGTGAATTTTTACAATGTATAGCTGTAGGTAAATCTAGAAAGTCTATAACATCTCTTATGGAAATTAGACCAGATTATGCTAACTTAAAAATTGGATCTGAAATAAAAATAGTTTCTCCAGAAGATATAAGTGTAGGAGATATAATAGTAGTAAAACCTGGTGAAAAAGTACCTTTAGATGGTACTGTAATAGATGGTATGTCGATGGTAGATACATCAGCACTTACAGGAGAATCTTTACTTAGAGAAGTTACAGTAGGTGAAGATATACTATCAGGTTTTATAAATAAAAATTCAGTATTAACTATTAAAGTAAATAAAGAGTTTGGGGAATCAACAGTTACTAAAATATTAGACCTTGTTGAAAATGCAAGTACTAAAAAATCTAAAACAGAAAACTTTATAACTAAGTTCTCAAAATATTACACACCCGTAGTTGTTATATGTGCAGTTTTGATAGCTATAGTACCTCCGATTATAATACCAGGATCAGACTTTAATAATTGGATATATAGAGGATTAGTATTCTTAGTTATATCTTGTCCATGTGCATTAGTTTTATCTATACCACTTAGTTTCTTTAGTGGAATAGGATTTGCATCTAAAAATGGCATATTAATAAAAGGAAGTAACTATTTAGAAGCTTTAAAAGATGTAGATACTGTAGTATTTGATAAAACAGGTACTCTAACAAAAGGAGTATTTAATGTAACTAAAATAGAAGCTAGTGGAATAGATAAAGATAAATTATTAGAATATGCAGCTGTAGCAGAGGTTAATTCAAATCATCCAATAGCTAAATCTATAATAAGTTATTATAATAAAATTATCAATTTAAATGAAATAAAAAGCTATGAAGAAATAGCATCTCATGGAATAAAGGTAATTTATAATAATGAGCAAATATTAGCTGGTAATGAAAAGTTAATGAAATCAGAAAATATACTTTATTCTAAAGCTAAAGAAGTTGGAACGGTAGTATATATAGCTGTTGATCAAGTATATAGAGGTTATATAGTTATATCAGATGAAATCAAAGATGATAGCATTGATGCTATAAAGAAATTAAAAAACATAGGAATAAAAGATGTTGTTATGCTAACTGGAGATAATGAAAAAGTAGCTAATAACATAGCTAATAAGTTAGGAGTAGATAAAGTATATTCTAATTTATTGCCAAATGAAAAGGTTGAAAAGCTAGAAGAGATATACAACGGAAAATTGGAAAAAGAAAAAGTTATATTTGTAGGTGATGGTATAAATGATGCTCCAGTATTAGCAAGAGCTGATATAGGTATAGCTATGGGAGGATTAGGATCAGATGCAGCTATAGAAGCTGCAGATGTAGTATTAATGACAGATGAACCAAGCAAAATATCAACTTCAATAGATATAGCAAAAAGAACAAATAAAATAGTATGGCAAAATATAGTATTTGCTTTAGGTGTAAAAATTATAGTTTTAGTATTAGGTGCTGGTGGAGTTGCAACTATGTGGGAAGCTATATTTGCTGATGTTGGTGTTGCATTGATAGCAGTATTAAATGCTATGAGAGCTATGAGATAAAATTAAGAGTAAAAAACGAACTCAATTGAGTTCGTTTTTTTATTTCCATTTCACTATATTACGTAATTAAATACACAGAAAAAGTGAGTTAAACTTCCTAACATTATAAATATATGGAAAATCTCATGGAAACCAAGGTATTTAAATTCTAAAAATTTTGGTTTTGTAGCATAGATAATTGCCCCAATTGTGTAGAATATTCCTCCTAGTACAAGAAGTGTAACTCCTTGTAGTGATAGAGCTTTATGTAGTGGACTTATAAGGAATACAGAAACCCAACCCATAGCAACATATATAGCAGTTGAAATCCATCTAGGACAATTAAACCAAATTAATTTAAAACAAACTCCAACAATAGCAGTAGTTATAATAACTCCAAATAAAACCCATCTAGTAGGTCCATTTAAAGCAATTAAACAAAATGGAGTATATGATCCAGCTATTAATATAAAAATCATAGCATGGTCTAATCTTCTTAAAAAGCTTATTACTTTATCGCTTGATACAACTAAATGATAAGTTGCAGAAGCTGAATATAGTAGAATTAAACTTATTCCAAAAACTATAACCGATGATATAGCTATAGCTGATGGATTATATAGTGTGGTTTTTATTACCATAGCTAGTAAACCTATAAATGATAATATGGCACCAGCCATATGAGTAAAACCATTAACTGGTTCTCTTAAGTAATTTCCCATAAATACACCTCCAAATTATTAAACCATATTTATATACTTAATATATATTAGTCATTAAATATGTATACCCCTAAAATAAAATTAGTATCTAGTTATAATATCATAGAATTATTATATTCTATATTATAAATGTATATATAGTTTTTATAAATATTTAATAAAAAATAATTACTA
>CALESE010000066.1 GCA_937907205.1 uncultured Romboutsia sp.
ATTTCAATATATACACTCTTTTTTATTTAAACTATTCCCTAAAGCCAAATTTTAGGACTAGTTAGTTTTAAGATATAAATAAGTTTTTTAACACCATTATTTATAGAATATCATAAATATTTTGTCAATTGAAGACTTTTCTTGGTAATGATTTCCTAATAATATACAAAATATAAAGTATTTACTAAATATGAAAAGTAGAACTTTAAGAAGTTAAGGTGTAAAGAACTAAAGGAGGGATGTTTAATTATGAAAAAAATTTTGAAAAAGGTATTTTTATGTAGTTTAGCTGTTATAATGGGATCTACAATGCTTTATACTAGTTCAGCTTATGCAATGGAAGTATCTAAGTATGAAGCTAACTTGGACAATGTATTAGAAAAAGTATTAAAAGAAAGAGATTTTAATGGAGAAGTATCTGAGGAAAGTATAAAAGAATTAGAAAATATAATTGCATCAGTAAATGTTGACTCTTCTACAATGTCACGCTCTGGTAAATGGAAAAGCTTAGGTAAAGGATGGAGATTCCGTATCGATCCACCTCATACAGGTACTGATACAGGTAAATATCATGTTCATGTAGAAGGTCCTGGGGTTAAAGGTTCTGAAGGTGTTGATGGTACAGAATCACATAAAACAACAATGAATAAAAGCAAAATTCCAAGTAGTATTCAAAAGAAAATAAAAGGAACTAATGAATATAAAAATGGTCAAAAAAAGCAAAAAAAAGTTAAAGAAGCAAAAGCTAAAATTAAATCTAAAAAATTAAACCTAAGAAAACATAATGATATAATAATAGCTATTGGTATATTTATATCTATTGTTGGTGTAGCAATATTTGCAACGAGTGCAGTATCAGCTTGGGGAGCACTTTTACTTTGCATATAAGGAGAGAGTATAGTTAATGGAATATTTATTACAATTGGAATTTAATTCAACGCAACACATGATTTTTGGTGTAAACCAAAAATCAAAAGAAGGTTATAGCTCTATAGGTTATTTAGTTTTAGAAGACTTTAAACGAAAAGCAAAATTAGAAGACTTTGAGTACTTAAAATGTGTATATGAAGACGAAGAATTTGAATGGGATAATGATGGAAATTTAATAGTTATAAGTGTCTATACATTTGAAAATATTAATGAAAATCAGAAAGAAAGTTTATTAGAATTAGCATCAACATTAGTAGAATTCAAACCTTTTGTTACACATAGAGTGGATTTTTATGTATCTGAAGAACTTGCATCTTTAAAGTTAAAATCTTATGAAGATGATGATTATAGTACTGACATTTTACAGTGGCTTTTAAGTACCCATGTAAAAAATAAAGTAAAAATTAAAAACTTGTCTAAAAATGATTATAATTATTTATTTCAAGAAATAAGTGAAGTTAAAAGAAGATTGTAAAAGTTTACTTAATAAAACTGTTACTAGCTGGTTTAATGTATACTAATAATGTAAAGGATAATAAAAATGTATATATTCTAAATGAAAAAGTAACAATGAATTAATTATTTTGAAAGAACTAGATTATATAAATATAGATATAAGAAGTTTACTAAAAAATGATTTTATATATGAGGTGGAGTTTGAAAAAACAAATACGTATTTACAAGAAAAAGTTATAGAATTAATCAATAAAATAATATATTTAATGGATTTAATGAGATTGAAGTTTATTGTAAGTAAGACAATCATTTAGAAAGAGTTAATTAAAAAATAAAAGATATAAATGTAAATAATTTAAATTTTTAACTATTTTAGGGTTGTTAGAAGGTATATTATCTATTAAAAAAATAAGGCTTAAATTAAGCCTTATTTTTTTCTATAAAATTTTCAAGCCAAAGTTTAGATTTTTCATTATTATTAAAATGATTTTTAAATTCATTGGCTAAATCAATAGAATCAATTCCCATACTATTCATGATAGCTCCTATTTCAATTAATCTTTTTATTCTAGCTTTACGTTCTTTTTCTTTTTCCTTATTTATAATAGCTTGTTTTTGGGCTTTTAGTTGTTTTATCTTTTCTTCTATATTTAATAGTTTTTTATTTTGTTCCAAAATAAAAAACTATTAAATGTTATGTAATTACATAACATTATAATATTGAAAAATGTATTTTTCAATATTATAATAAATTAACATAGTATGTATAAAATATAGTGTATGAGTTGATTTAAATTTAATCCGAAAGGCGCACTTATACACCATAAATAGTGTGTGCGCTCTTGCAGAGAGCTTTATAAACTCAATAATAAATTATTTAGATAATTTATTATTGAGTTAAATGATAAGTTACATGAATAACACAAATAAAAAAATATCACTTGTGATATTTTTTTATTTGTGTTTAGATTAATTTTATTTATTTGATTTCTTATATATCCATGCAATTATTGAAAATATTAAAGCTACAATACTATTAGTAACGGGAGTTAGTTTTAATATTAATATTCCAATTACTAAATATATAATTATTAAAGATATATATATTTTCCAAAAGTTATTTTTTATTAAACACATTTATATATCCTCATCTCTAAAATGTTTCAATTTATATATTAAATATTATTTTTATGTTATTCTACCGTTTTCAATTTTATTTAAAGAAATAGAGTTATTATTAAGTATATAATCATATGTAAATCTAACTCCTGTTTTCTTTTTTACAGCTGTTTGGAAAACGTCCATACATCTTTTAGCACCTAAGTCGTACATTAAAGATGCAAGACCAGCAACTGGTGTTAGATATATTATATATTTAATTATTTGACTATTTCCACTAGCAAGTTTATTATTCCTATCAACTATTTTTTATTTTGAAAAAATTCTTGTAAGTTTTTCGATAACTCAAAACTTATTAAAAAAAAATTTAAAGAATTTAAAGAGTAATGAGATATAAAATTATATAGAGATAGCATTATATGGATTTAAAATCAATTTTAAGCATAGTTTACATAGAGATAGTATAAAAATATATATTGAATAAATAAAACGCCTTAAAATTGATTTTAGAGAGTTTGAAAGATATAAGTAATATAAATTATGAAAAGGTAAAAAAACTGTATTGATAATATAGCAGTAAAAAATAGGTGTTTTGACATCTATTTTTTTTATTGATATAATCTAATAAAAAAAGGTCTAAAAACAATATTGATAATATATCGTCCATATTATATGGTTTTAGGAGGTTTTTTATACATGGAGAATATATTAACTGAGTATCTATATACGTATTATGATGAATTAGAACCAAAGGAATTTTATAGAGAAATATTTAGAGAAGGAGAACTTCAAGAAAAGGGAGTTTATGATAAAGGTAAGTATAATGGAATAATTGTAGAAGTTACTAAAGATAAGTTACATGATGGAAGAAACAAGATATTAAGGCATACTTTAACTAATGATTTGGATAAAATAGATGAAGTTATAGAAAGAGATAACTTTTGTTTGATTTCTCCGATTAGTTACATAGGGAAGAAACGAAATAGTGATAGTGCTAGAGAGTTATATGCATTAACGATAGATTTAGATGGGGTTATTATAAAAAATGGAGATGATCCAACGGGATTAAAGACCTTATTTCATCAAATAGAGAATTTAGATAGAATACCAATGCCAACGTATATAGTTTCATCTGGAACGGGATTACATTTGTATTATGTATTTGAAAAGCCTATAATGTTGTTTCCAAACGTTGTGAGACAGTTGCAAATTTATAAAAGAGAATTAACTAGAATAGTATGGCAAGGATATATTACTGAATTAGAGGATAATGTCCAATATGAGAGCCTTTTTCAAGGATTTAGGGTAGTCGGTACTATAACTAAAAAAGGAGAACGAGCAAGGGCATTTCAAACTGGTAATCGTGTAACAATGGATTATATGAATGGATTTGTTAGAGATGAGTTTAAAACAGATGATTTTGTATATAAGAGTAATTTAACATTGGAAAAAGCAAAAGAAAAATATCCCGATTGGTATGAAAAAAGAATTGTTAATAGGCAATCTAAAGGGACATGGGTATGTAAAAGATCTTTATATGATTGGTGGAAAGATAGAATAGAAAACGAGGCTAAAACAGGGCATAGATACTACTGTATGATGATGTTAGCAGTATATGCAAGAAAGTCAGGAATTGAATTAGAAGAACTTGAAAAAGACGCATTTATGTTTATGGAGAAATTTGATAAATTGCCATCAAGTGAAGATAATCCATTTACAGAAAAAGATGTAATAGATGCACTACAAGCCTATGATGATATATATATTACATATCCAATAAATAGTATTTCTTATTTAACAGATATACATATTGAAAAAAATAAAAGAAATTTTAGAGAACAAAAAGAGCATTTAAAGTTAGCTAGATTTGTTAGAGATGAACTTAATGGAAATAAAAATTGGCAGAATAAGGAGGGACGACCTAAAAAAGAACAAATAGTAAAAGAGTATAGAAAAAAAAATCCAAATGCAAAAAAAAGTCAATGTATAAGAGATACAGGACTTAGTAAAATGACAGTTTATAAATGGTGGAATAGTTGAACTGAAAATATAATATTAAAGAAAAATACATAAAAAATACAAATAATACATAAATAAATAAAGTAAAAAGGGTGAAAGGATTAATATATATAGAATTTATAAAAATTAAAAAAATAAAGTTTCATAAAAAACAATAAATTAAAAAAAGAGTGTATTTACTGAAATGTAGTTATTTCAATATATACACTCTTTTTTATTTAAACTATTCCC
>CALESE010000067.1 GCA_937907205.1 uncultured Romboutsia sp.
AAGGTAGTAGTGGATCTACTAAGGGTGAGGCTTCATTTGAGTATATTCTAAAATCTCCAAGTATATCAAATGTAAATGTTACAAGTCCTCTTGATCTTAGATCTACAGTTTACTTATACTGTTATGGTAAATCTTATTATAACGCATAATTCTATAATGCATAATTTTTATAATGAAATAATCTTATATGAAGGGAAGAACTTAAGTTCTTCCCTTTTAATTTTTATATAAGAAAGAAAAGTAAGAAATCAAAATAATTAGCATGGCAAAAGTATCAGATAAGGCAGTAGGCAGAAGTAAAGGTGGAAATTTATTACCAGGAGGTTCAATAACTGGTAACTTAGATGAAATTGTTAATATCATTAATAATTCAATAAAAAATGTAAAGGCTAGTATCGATTTGATTTTTAAGGGAAATGTAGACTCACAGAAGAGCTTTTCTGAGTTCATCGATGCATTTAATAAAACCAGAAGTCAAGCTTCTGAAGAGTTTATGTCCATGATGGGATTTGTGCCTGGTGGACAGAGCATATCTGAAAACACAAGATATGACAATATAAAAACTGACATACAATCATTTACTAAATCAATATCTGAAAATCTTGATAAAACTAATAAGATATTGACATCTGATTGCATGCAAGTTATTGTGACCAATTTTAATGAACAAAAATTAGAAAAAGAAAAATATAAAAGTAACAACACTAATGATAATCAAGTCAATCCAGTTGACTTAAATAGTCTAAATATAAAAATAGATAACTTGAATTTTGGACAGGATTCTTTAAATGTTTTGAGGGATTTATCAAATGCATTAAATAGTGTTGCTAAAGTAAAGTATGAAGTCAAAGATCAAAATATAGTACAATATCTTACAGGAATAGACAAAAGCATATCAAAAATTGATATAGATAATCTCAAGAAGAAAATATCTAAAGTCAATAAGTTGTTGACAAATGATTTCCTTAAACTTTGTGGTGCTATAAATTCTGCATCTATAGACTCTAAGAAAACTATGTCTCAATTGTCAAGTGTGGTTGAATTAATGAATGCTATTCCTTCTATTGGAGAAATGGACAAACAGAAAATGAAAACCCTGAAGAAGAATCTTCATTCTATATATTGGATGACATCAAAATCAAATATTCTCACGGGTTTTGGCATCACTTCTAAAGGGTTGATTTCTGCTATCATAAAGAATATAGTAGCTAGATCAAAAGAAGCTGAACAAGGTGGATTTAAATCAGTAGGTGCTTTGGCTAAATTTATAGAGTCATTAGTTTCTTTAGGGGAAGACACAAATGTAGACAGAACCAAGATAATGAAGACCCAAATGGCTCTTTGGTCACTTCTTAGAATATATGATACAAAAGGGCCTATTGCTTATCTTACTTTACAAATAAAAGAACTTGGTGATAATATACTTAAGGACAATGTTGTTGGAAAGAACAATTCATCACTTAGTGCCATAGAAGATATGATAGAAGACATTAGCACTATTGGAAATAGAATAAAGTTTAAAGATGTTGTTTATACTCAGTTACTAGCAACTTATGCTTTAGGTTCTGCTTGGCTTTACATGGGTATTGTTAAGTCTCTTTCTAAGATAGATGATACTGAGCTCAAGAAACTGATAGGTGATAATGGAAAGCTTTCATTTGTAATGCAAGTTGTACAAAGACTTTCTGCTAATGAATCAACTTCTAAAGATATAAAGAGCGCTACAAAAACTTTAGTTCAGCTTACTATCATGATGAGTGTAGCAAACATGATATCTAAAGTAAGTAAAAATGGAATAGTTGGCATATCAGATGCTTTAGTTTTCTTAGATAAGCTTGACTTCTTAGGTCAAAAAATATTCACTATGCAAGATTCTGCTATTAATGATGAATCAGTTCCTAACATAATGAAAAATTGTGAGGATGTTATTCTAAGTTTAGGAAAGATTGCAATTGTTAGTACTATAGCAGGAATGTTTGTTGACAAAGGAAAAGAAGGAGTGTCAAACATGAAGACCATGGTTACTCAACTCAAGTATTTAGTCAACAACATAAATAACAAGAAGAATCCATTAACAGCTTCTAAAGATGATGTATCTAAGATAGAAAGTTGTCAGAAAATAGTAGAAAGCCTTAGTAAACTCTCAATTTTAACTGCTATAGGAGGATTGTTTGCTAGCAAGGGACAAGATGGAATAAAAGAGTATAAGAAAGTAGTAACTAAGCTAAAGAGTTTGATAAAGAGAATTCAATCTGATGGTCTTGATATAAACCAAGAAGATTTGAAGAAAATAGACAATATAGAGAAATTAATAGAAAAACTAACTATAGTGTCTATGCTTGGATCAGTAATGGGTATAACTGCACCTTTATCTATAATAGGATTTAAGTCTATGCAGTTGTCAGCTGTAGCAGTAGGTAAGATGATAGATGCTTTAAATGGAATACATATAGATGATGACTTCTTTGATAAACTTAAAAATATAGGTATTGTTGTAGCTATAGCATCTGCAACAATGTTAACTGGTGCAGTCATAGGAAAGATTGTTCTTCAGAGAATGCCTGAAATACTTGGATTCACATTTGCTTTAGGAACATTTATACTTGGGGTAATAGGTGCATATAACCTTGCTACTAAAGGAATGGATGAAGCTTTGAATCAAACTAAGAAAGTAGCTCTGTTAGTATATTTGTCAGGAGCTACTCTTCTGTTGGGAGCTGCTATTATGATGATACCAGGTATCTTTACTAATGCTGTTCTTTTCACACTTTCTCTAGCGGCATTTATAGGTGCTGTCACTTTTGCTTATACTCTAGCTAGTGAAAGAATAGAGAGAACCATAGAAATATCAGATTCATTTATAAAGTTAGTAGTGAAGTCTGGTTTGATATTAGCATTTGGTGCTGCAATCAATGCATTCCTCCCAACTGGAAGTGTGATTGGATTTGCATTTTCTCTTACTTTACTGATAACTGGTGTTATAGGTGCTTACACAATAGCTAGCAACATGATAGAAAACACTATGTCATCAGCCGAAGAGTTTGCTTGGTTGATAGGTATAGCAGGATTGACATTGCTTCTTCCGACTGTATATATGACTAAACATCCAATGCTGTTTGCAACCGCATTACTGTTTGCTTTAGATCTTGGAGTATTCATACTTTTGATGAAATTAGCTTATTCTGGAGGAGACTTTATAGCTAACAAAATAGGTGTTAAGTTAGGTATTGTTCAAAGCACTGACAAAGCTATAGATGATGCTAAGAATTTTGCAATTCTAGTTGGAATATCTGGAGCTATACTTCTGTTAGGTGCCAAGATTATGAATATAGATGGAATGTTCTGGTCTGCTATAGGATTTACTCTTACTTTAGGTACGTTCTTGTTAGGAATATCATTAGCTTACTATGGTGCTAATAATATACTTAAAGGAGAAAAGGGATTAATCATAGCACATGAATTCTCTAATTTAGTTGCATTGTCAGCAGCTACATTATTAGTTGGTGGATTGTTTATGATGATACCTAATATGAAAGATGCAACCATATCATTTGCATGGACATTAGGTGGTTTTGTAGCAGGAATAACATTAGCTTATGGATTTGCAGGAAGAATAATCAATGAGAAAACATTATTCCTAGGATATGCATTATCTGCTTTAGTATTAGTCTCTTCTATAGCATTGCTTACTGGTGGAATGTTATTGATGAACTACCCAGACTTAGATGTCAACATACTCAAGTTCTTAGGTTTAGAACTCTTGCTAGTAGGTGGTACCGCTGTCATACTTGGTGTACTAGGTGCTGTCAAAAGCAAGCTTAAGACAGGGGCTTTGGCATTGATAGGCGTTATTGCTTGTGTTGGACTTGCAGGATATGCAATGATGGAAATAATGAATCTCCGAAAGGAAATAGGTAACGACTGGGATGGAATTTGGGGTACTGTATTTGTCACTGTAACAGTGCTTGGTACATTTGCCACTGGTGTTATAGGTCTTGGAAAGCTATCACTTGCAGGTGGAGGTCTGGGCGCTTTAGGTTTAGCTGCAGGAGAAGCTGCTTTAGCTGGAATCATTGGTTGTGTATTATTAGCTGGAAAAGCTATGCAAGAGATTATAAAGGTAATGGATATGGCTTCTAAGCTTGAAAGAATTGATACTTCTATTATAACAGATGATATTAAAGCAATGTTATCTATAATCTGGGAACTTAAGCCATTTATGAATCCATTGATTGATATGCTGATAGTTGCTGCAAGTGGAACTATTACCAGTTTAGGATACATGATGTCTAAACTATCAGAAGGAATTCAAGACTATGCTAATGTTTCTATACCTATATATGGAGAAGGAGGAAAGATAATAGGAAGAAGAAATTTGACAGATGCTGACTTTACGGATGCTGCAGAGAATATAAAAACTATTATCACCATACTTGGTGGAACTATCATAGATACATATAAAAAGAATCCTGATATATTCTCTAATGGAATGCTTGGAGACTTCTTAGGTATGGATACTCCATTTACTAGAGTAGTAAAGTCATGTACTGGAATGGGTAAGATGATTGATAAGATAGCAGAAGGTGTCAAAGATATGGCAGAGTTAAAGATACCTATTTATAAAGGAACAGAAAAAGTAGGATATAGAAGATTGACAGAACCTGATTTTAATAATGCCGCCGAAAATATATCTAAAATTGTTACAACCTTAGGATATGCATTATTAGATTTATATGATAAAGCTCCTGAAGGAATGTTTGATAGTGGTTGGCTTGGAAATATGATAGGAGTAAAGACTCCATTTGGTCGTATTGTTACTGGTTGTACAGGCTTAGGAAAAATGATATCTAATATAGCTAAGGGAGTCAAAGATATGGCTGACTTAAGAATACCTATATATGGGGCTGATGGAAAACAGAAAGGAACAAGACCACTTGGTTTTGAGGATTTCAAGAATGCCGCAACAAATACCCAACATATAGTGTCATGTCTTGGAAATTCTATTCTGGCTCTTAAAGACAATCCTAATGCCGCTTGGATGTTTGAAGATCAATCTATTGTGTTTAAAGACGGAACTTGTTCTAGATTTTCTCAAATAGTTACAGCATTGAAGGGAATTGGATCATTAATATCTGAGACCGCTAAAGGTGTGAAAGATGTAGCTGACTTAAGAATACAAAAGTATGATTCAAATGGAAAGCTTCTTAAAGGTCAATATGAGAAAATACCAGTAGAATCATTAAGACCTGGAGGAACTGTATATAATAACGTAACAGCTTTGATATCTTGCATACCAGCAGCTGTAATGGCCATATATGATGATCCACATAATAAAGTTTGGTTTGAAGATTCTGGGTGGTTCAATCATGATGGAAGTACTAGTCCATTTGCTAAGGTAAAGAACTGTTTAAGTGGTTTAGATAAATTGATTGCAGAAAATATAAAATCTATAAAATCTATACTTGACTTAAAGTTAGATAAAACTAAGATGAATAATCTTTCAGCTATTATCTCTTTAATGATAAGTTCTGTTCCTAATGCTGTAATAAAAGCAACAATGGATGAGAACCAAGAAGAACTAAGGCCATTCTTTAAAGATGCTAAAGACAACATTAAGAAAATATCTTCTAGCTATAGTTCTTATACTAAGCTTTTGAATAACATAGTATCTTCTTATAGTGATATATTGAAATTAAAATCTAAGTTTGGAAAGGAAGATGACATACATGGATTAAACAAAATAGTAGATGCAGTTTTAACACAACTTCCATTTAGCATGTCTAGAGCTATTCAGAAGATGCCTAATATTAAAGATGATGAGTTATCTTCTATACAAAGCCAGTTTGATATATATACTGATATACTGAATGATGCTATAAAATCTTATAAGAAGATAATCAAATTCAAACAGAAGTTAGAGAAAGAGACTAAAGACAATGCTGCAAGCATAGTAATATCATTATCTGATATACCTAAAGAGATGGTCAGAGGAATATCAGAAACATTTGTATCCTTGAATACTAAAAATTTGTCTAAGAACATACTGATGTTTGGACCTATGATGGAGGATTACTATAATGGAATGAAGATGTTGTTTGATGTTTATGATGAGGCTCCAAAAGATACTTCTAAATATGATAATGTCATAAATGCAGTAAAAGGTATAAATGTAGAAATAAGTAAAGTAAAGAATACATCACAGTTCAGAACAGAAACCCAAGATGTATCTAAGTTTATTAGATCTATAAATACTTTAGATGTGGCAAAAGCACAAACTATGACTAATTTGATAACTGCTTTAGACCAGATGGCTAGAAGATTAGGTGGTCTTGACAAATTGACAAATACTTTGGCAAATAAGTTAGCTGTTGTATTAGATAAGCTTGTAAGAGAACTTAAGATATCCGCTAGGACTATAAATCAAGCTGATGAGATGCAGAAGAAACGTCATGCCGCTATAAAGGATTCTATTTCTAAGATAAGTACATTGTTGAACAAACCAGTAGAAG